>NZ_JBMQOC010000113.1:0-80616 GCF_053550995.1 Parapedobacter sp. | reverse complement strand
CTTGATAAAGGATTAATCATTCTTTAGGTACTTTTCGTTCGCTACTGTCAGTTTTCCTTCCCTCACCAAATCCCCCAATACCCCCCCCAACACCTGCCGCTCCTCCTTCTTATCTTCACGGTCGATGTACAAATGCTTCACGACTTCAGCCAATGTCTTCGGCTTATTGAAAAAACCATCCTCGATCATCCCTTCCAACACCAGCCGCGTATCCTCCGGATTGGCCAGGCTTAATACAATTTTCTCCACTTTGGTGCCATCGCCTGCGTCCCAATTATCTGGGGGGAGCAGGTCTTCGACAGTCCAGTCGAGCGCTTTGGCAAGGCCAGGGTATTCGTGGGGTGGGTATTGAGTGTCCCGATTGGGATTCTCAATGGTAGTAACGTAACTTTCCTTATGGGTTAATATCCTTGAAAGAGCCTTTGAAGAGATTCCTTTCACAAGTTTTCGGAATTTGGCTCGGTTAATAATATACAGTGATAAAGGTGGTATTTTTGCCATATAGCTACATATTACCCATTGTGGTTAGGTCACATAAAATTATTGAGGAATATTAAATTTGCATTTTTGTAAAATAACCCCTATATCAGCCCCGCCAGAAGACACACAAGCGATTGTCTGTCTTTAAATTATTATGGTGTTTGACACTGAAACTTGCCGCTGAAAACGTAGGAATTTTCACGGAAGCAAGGTCAGGAGTCCGACGCCCATTCACTACCTTTGCGGGTAGCGATGGGCTGGCTCTTGTTCTCTTCCACGGCTCCTACGGCCTTCAGCGGAGGATAAGGTACGCGGCCCATTGCCATAAATAGCCGAATATACATCATCAAGCCTACAAAACGTTATAATGGTTCCTCTGGCATAAAATCCCCCATGCTGCAATCGAGGCGTCTTGCCAGCTCATTTAAATTGTCATACGAATACATGCTTGCGGAACTCTCTGTTTCAATTTGTCCGATATATCCAGCTGTAACACCAAAATAAGATGCAATATTTCGTTGGGTCTTACCTTTAGTTTTCCGGATAACCCGTACCTTCTTTACGATTGCCCACTCGACCTTCGTTTTCGACATTTATTTCAAAAATTATTTGCTTAGTAAATACTTAGTTGTTATATTTGCGTTGTCAATCCAGGATTGGCATTGAAATACGATAACGATCACGCTATTATTATAGCGCGTGAGTTGAACGAGCCTCAGCAAGCAATCCGAAGACTAGCAACTTCAAAAATCAACGCGAGGCAACAGTTTAGCCCACGTCTAAAGATATTGTGTACCTTTACACAATCCTTTAGGCAGGGGCCTGTTGATTCTGCGTTGAGGGCTGCTAGTCCCTGGATTGCTGGTATGATACGGGTTTCCTGCCTATCTGTTTTTGCTCGTTCTACATAACCAAAACGATTATGAAAACGAGTATCACCAAAACACCATTACCCGCCTACCGCAAAGCATTTGCGGTGACGACAACATCCGAGAGGCGACGGCAATCATTGTCCTACGCCACCAAAAACCTACATAAGAA
The DNA here is from genome assembly GCF_053550995.1 of Parapedobacter sp. NCBI lineage: Bacteria > Pseudomonadati > Bacteroidota > Sphingobacteriia > Sphingobacteriales > Sphingobacteriaceae > Parapedobacter > Parapedobacter sp. The sequence continues at coordinate 79,095 of NZ_JBMQOC010000113.1, read as the reverse complement.
CGTCATTAAGAACCCCGAATAGGCGAAAAAGAAACACCGGGACTACAGAACGGCCACGGCCGGATTCCGGTGCTGCCGACCCCATACCAACGGAAACATCCATGTTTGCCAAAGGTCAAGGAAGGCTTACTTTATCGGTCACTCGCAATTTCCAATAAAAGTAACGTCTTTTCCCCTAGCCTGCAAATAAAACACATGCTTTCTTGCCGTATGGCGGTCGGTTTCTGAAATAAACAATTTCTTAAACCACTTATAACCAAAACGCTATGAAGCAGAAATTATGCTTAGGGAATTGCTATGCCCTAACCAAACATAAACTTCACCAACTCAACATAAGAAACTTCAGCCTGTTGGCTGTATTAACGATCATGTGTTTGTATACCCGCGGGTTGCGTCTGGTACAAAAGTTACCGGCGCGCTCGTTGGGTATTTTGTTATTATGTCTCATGACGGCAGTGTCGGGAACGAATGCTCAATCGAAGCAGCCGAATGTGAAAATGATACGCGTAGGTGATTCCATACCGGACACATTTTATCACATGACACACCACGCTGTGGATGCCCGGACAGGGGAGGGTCAGGTTATGAAGTTGGCCGACTATCGGGATAAGTTGATCATTCTGGATTTCTGGGCCTCGTGGTGCAAAGCGTGCCTACATTCCATTAATAAGTTTGACACATTAAAGCACGATTTCCCACATGAACAGTATGTCGTTATCCCAGTTACCACCGAGACAAAAAGCCAATCGGCCCGAACAATGTCCCGTCTCAAGTGGGATTTAATCAGTATTGTGGGCGATACCATTCTAGGTCAGTATTTTCCCCACCAAGCAATTCCCCACCAGGTTTGGATGGTTAACGACAGGGTTGTGGCCATGCCCAACTATTATTATTCAACCCGGCAAAATATCGAAAAGGCGATAGCAGGCAAGCAATTGCCATTGGTCAACAATATTCAAGACCTGAAGTTTAATTCGTCCAGTTTTGCAGTTAACCCCAAGGCGCGTTTAGACGTGTCGGGCCATGGTGACATAATCGGCTATTTGGAGGGATATCAATGGGAACGGGCGACCTACTTCCAACGTAATGACAGTACGTTCTTGTATGTAATCAACATGCCTTGGAAATCTCTGTATGCGGCGGCATTCGAAGAGGAAATATTCCCGCTTTTCAGACGTACTCCAGACGCCATCGATTGGAGAATTGATAAGGCCCTTAAGGAAAAGCTCACAAACAAGCCGGAATTCGATTTGACCGGTGACTTGATTGCAATGGATAAGCGGCGTAATGCCTGGAACCGGCAGAATCGGTTTGGGTACCTCCTACGGGTTCGCGGATTAGTAGGAGAGCAATACATGAAAAAGCTCTTGCAGGAAGATTTAAATAAGTATTTCAAGTCACGATTGGGTATCACCGCATCAATCAATGCGACTAAAGTAGTCCGATACGCAGTACTCCGTCTAACCAAGCCGAAAAATAGTGTGGAGTGCATACTAACTCCGATGGGAGATGGACAATCTATCCAACATACAGCAGATTCTTCCATTTACAGAAAATATCCGTTCAGCTTGCATTTTCGGCTCTATGTAAAACGGGCTTTGAAGAGGTGCAGCGACATCGATCTGGATTTGTTCAGTTTGGTCGATTCAACCGGTATCCCTAACAGCTTTATGGCTTCCTTTTCCTTTCCTCGATTGGAAAAGATAGATAGCTTCAATGCGCTTCAAAACGAATTAGAAAGATACGGGATGATAATCGATATCGAAGAAAAAGCGATTCCTCAGCTCGTATTAGAAGATTAATCAACCCGTTAAAAAACCTACTAAAGAAGATATGAAGACTTTTAAAATAGTGTTGTTGCCCTTTTTATTCATAATGGGCCAGCTTACATGCCATGCTCAATCGCAATTGCTAGGGCAAGTGGTGACCGAAAACGGCAAGCCGCTTGCTAACGTTACCATTATTGCTTTGGTTAGTCATAATGTAACTATGTCAGACAACCAAGGCAACTTCTCCATCAATATCACCCAGTTGCCCGATACAATAACCTTTACTCGGCTCGGATATGAACCGTTACGGCGAACCGTTCATAAGGTTTCCGATGATATACTGGAATTCCGGATGGTTACCGCTGCTGAGGCATTGCCGGAAGTGGAGGTAAATACAGGCTATTATAGCTTGCCAAAGGAACGGGCCACAGGAAGTTTCGTTCAAATCGATAATGAATTGTTAAATAGAAGTGTTAGCACGAATATCCTCGAACGTTTGGAGGGCATAACGCCGGGGTTGCTGTTTGACAGAAGTAACGTTACGGGAGAGGATGTTGATAGTCAGCCAAATCTCAGGATAAGAGGTCTAAGTACCATCGAGGCTAATTCTGCACCATTGATTGTCGTGGATAATTTCCCCTATGACGGGGATATAGAAACGATCAATCCCAACGACGTACAGAGTATTACCATTCTGAAGGATGCCGCTGCCGCGAGTATTTGGGGGGCACGTGCGGGAAACGGGGTGATTGTTATCAATACCAAAGGAGGAGATTACAACCAGCCGGCGAGCATCAGCTTCAATAGCAATATCACGGTCGGTGATAAGCCAGATTTGTTCTATAATCGACAATACCTGCCTCCCGCCACGGTGATGGAAATACAGGAAAAAATGTTTGAAATGGATATGTATACCGAACACGACCGTGTAAAGATCCCTTATTACGTGGAGCAGTTAATCAAACGACGCGATGGCCAAATAAATGAGCAAGAATTCGAATTGGAAAAGGCCAGATTGGAAAGCAACGACTTACGCGCAGAGTGGTCCGACCGCCTTTATAGACAATCTCTGAAACAACAATATGCACTTGGTATCCGCGGTGGCGCAGAGAATTACCGTTACGCTTTTTCGGCCGGGACAGACCGCAATGAATCGTCTATAGTCCGTAATGGGGACAATAGGATGAACCTCAGCCTCCAGAATACATTCAGGCTAAATAAAAACTTGGAGGTTACCGGAACCGCTTGGTATACGAAACAGCAAGCCATGAAAAACGGAATGGGCTACAGCTACACCGGCGGTATGTATATTTATGAGGGCCTTGAAGATGAAGAGGGTAACCCCTTACCGACAAATACGCAAGGCTATCGGTACACTTACCATGAACAAGCTGTGTCAAACGGACTTCTCGATTGGATGGTGAGGCCGCTTGATGAGGTACGCCTTGCAGACAATCTCTTCGAAAGCTGGGAGTGGCGGCTAAACGGGGGTGTGCGTTACCGATTTCTGGATCATTTTAATCTAAACGCCACTTACCAATACACTATGGGTGAAAGCGAGGAAGAAAATTATTACGATAAGGACACCTATCATGTGAGGAATCTTGTAAACCGGTTTACACAACCCGATGGCACAAAAATTATCCCCTATGGCGGAATACTTGAATACGTCACCCCAACCGAAACCAATAGCCACTCTTTTCGTGCCCAACTTAATTATAACCAATCGTTCGGGCAAAAGCATCTGATAACCGCACTCGGGGGAGGGGAAGCTAGGGAATACATTTCAGTGCTGAAATCGGGGCAAACACTCTATAATTTCGATAGGGATATTTTCACAGCAGACTTACTGCAGGATTACCTGACAAGGCATTCCGTTAGGCCGTCGGGCAGATCTTCGGTACCAACCATGTTCACAACGCCTAATAAATTCACCAACAGAAACCTCTCCTTTTTTGGTAATGCAAGCTATAGCTACGCAAACAAGTATGTGATAAGCGGTAGTCTCAGATGGGACGGAAGTAATTTGGTAGGCGTTAAAACTAATCAACGAGGCACCGCATTATGGTCAATCGGTGGTAGTTGGGAGCTCAATAAAGAAAATTTCTACCGACTGAAATGGCTGCCTTACCTCCGTGCAAGGATTACTTACGGAAGCGCTGGTAATATTGATAAATCGCAAACCCATTACCCAGTCATTCGGATGTCTACGAATCGGGTAACTAATCGCACGGAAGCAATAGTGACAAGTCCGGGCAATCCGTCCCTCCAATGGGAACAGGTAAATACCACCAATTTGGCCGTTGATTGGCGGATGTTGGACGGACGGATCAGCGGTTCGTTCGAATATTATGATAAAAGAAGTAATAATCTTTTAGGCAACAATTCGATAGATCCCACAATAGGTATTTCCATCAATTCGAGCTTAAAAATGAACTATGCGGCGCTTAAAACAATCGGGTGGGATTTGTCGATCTATGGACGAAACCAGATCGGCCCTTTGGATTGGGAAACCAATGTGATCTTAAGCCACAGCAGGAATAAAGTAACCCACTTCAACACACCAAAAATACAATTTCTCAATCGCTACTTTAGTCAACGGCCGGTAAGAGAGCAGCAATCAGTAGATTTGGTTTATGCCCACCCTTGGCATGGACTGAATCCAGAGACAGGCTACCCGCTGATCTTTGAGGAAGGTCTGGCCACATCTGATTATAAAGGGTACTACGCCCAATTAACGCCCGAAGATCTGGTTGTCGCGGGCGTGCGTGTTCCGCCACTTTTTGGTTCGCTGCGAAATATTTTTTCTTATAAGAATTTCCAACTAGGTATTCTACTGACGTTTAAAACCGGGCACGTCTTTAGGCGAACTTCTATCTCTTCGGGCCAGGAATTTTCAACCAACCCCGTATATCACATGGATTACTTTACACGATGGCAACGACCGGGAGACGAAAAGGTCATCGATGTTCCTGCATATGATGACACATACGGGGACTACGAGCGCGAATATCTTTACACATTTTCTGAAACCCTGATTACAAAAGGCGATGTTGTCCGGTTACAAGATATAAACTTGAGCTATACATTTGCTATTAAACATTTTCCTTATTTCCAGCGGGCAAGGCTATACTTCTATGCAAGAAACATGGGCATCATTTGGCGGGCAAATGACAACGGTATTGACCCCGAATACGCACATGCCGACTACCCAGCTCCCAAAAGCTACTCCTTTGGAATCCAGTTAGAATTTTAACCGAAGTAAAATGAAAAAATTGACTACAACTGTTGCATTCGCATTTCTATTATTGTCGTGCGGCGAAAATTTTCTGGATGTAAAGCCCACGCAGAACGTAAGGGTGCCTGAAACAGATGATGATTACCTGGCTATGTTGGACAATTACACGAACATGAATCAGGTTAGTTGCCATGCCTTAGGTATTATTGGTTCGGATGAATACTATATAACAGCGGAGCAGTTTGAAGCTATGCCGTCTGTTGGAGACAATATATACCAGAAGAACGCCTACGTCTGGGCTGATCAGATCTATGTGGGTGAGGAAGGACAACTCATCGACTGGAATACGGCATATTATAGGATATTACTGGCAAACATCGTATTAGAAGGTTTGGAAAGAAATATCAAGCGATCCCGGGCTTCTGAAAAGAATTCAATAATTCAGGGCATGGCTTTATTCCACCGATCTCTTGATTATTTTAATCTGGCCCAGCTCTATTGTCCCGAATTCAACGAGGAAACCAGCCAACGCGATCTTGGGCTGCCACTACGTCTGGAACCAGATATTACAACTAAAACGCCTAGGTCCAACGTTTCCGACACCTATCGGCAGATTATTACAGATTTAAGAGAGGCTATTAAATTGCTGCCCGATCATGCGGAAGCGTTCTTCCGCCCTTCTAAGGCGGCGGCACATGCCGTATTATCCAAAGTCTTTTTACAAATGGGTATGGATATGGATGCGTACAGGCATGCCGATTCCGCTATAAGTCTAGCACCACATCTTATGGACTATACGGAAGTCCCTATGGTAGAAGGATACTCGTTCCCGCTTTACGGTGCGCAGAATAAGGAGATTATCTTTTATACGAACATTGATAACCCGTCGATTATTTCTGAAAACTATTTAAATGTAGATACAGCCGTGTTGGATTTGTATGAAGAAGGCGACCTAAGGCGGGAATTGTTTTTTGAAGAGAACGGTCGCGGTTATTCGTTCAGAGGATCCTATACCGGTGAAAAGTACTTTTTCACGGGTATTGCATCAGATGAGGTTTACTTGATTAGGGCAGAAGCGAGTTGTCGACTTGGCAATTTTCCTGCTGCACTTGCTGATCTTAATAAATTGAGAAAATATAGAATAAGCCCGGATGCATTTGTAAGTTATTCATCTAATGATCGGAATGAGATCATGGAATGGATAATGTCTGAAAGAAGACGGGAATTACTGTTTCGTGGTACGCGTTGGAGTGACTTACGAAGATGGAATAAGGACCCTGATTTGGCGGTAGAACTTGTTAGAGATTTAGATGGACAGCTATTTAAATTGATGCCGGGAAGCAAAAAATATGTTTGGCCATTGCCTGTGCATGCTGTACAATTTGGAGGGTACACCCAAAATTAACGTCGTATAAGCAAGTAGCTCAAAAAATCCTCAAGTTCTACTAATAATCAGTAGAACTTGAGGATGTTACAAATACAAAAAGGTTGTCCTTTATTTATAACAACTCTTACAAGCTAATCTTTGTAAGTGTAAACAGCTTCATTATTGGACCCTGTATATGAAGCGCCTGCATCAAGAAACTCCGCAACAGTAGGAGGGTTTGACGTGCCTATTCGATTCAATAATGCAGCGATTGCGGGTGCTGTCGGATTATAATTGAGCTCGACGGCACATATCGTTCCATCTGGCTCAACACAAAAAGGATCAGTGTTGCCTTCTTCCGTAACCTCTTGATTTTCTGGCTCCGTAGGAGTGCCTGAAGGGGTAATTTGTAGCCAAAGATCGGCAAAATGTGAATTCTCGATTGCCTTGCTGTGATCATTCCCAGTCGCCATTTTGCTTGACTTCATTTTTTTCAATGTATTGGCGAGCGCATATGCCTCTACCGATTCTTTCACTTCCACGTTATCCGAAGCTACTACTTTCTCCTGCGCCACAACTACCGTTGTAGCGAACATCATGGTGAATACGACCATCGCATTCAACCCTATTTTTGTTAATTTGTTCATTGTATTATAATTTTTGTTAAAAATTTAGTCAGTCGGTCATCGGCCGAACTCGCCGCCGTCTCCCAAACGCTGGAATGGGAACAAATGTGGTTGTATGCCAGCAACCGGAATGTTTTATCCACGGCCCTAGGCCGGAACAAGGCAAACCGGCGATCGTGTACAACCTGCGTAAGCACTCCGAAGGACAGAGCGGTCTTGCGGAACAGCATCCTTCGCGAAAGATGGGTGATGAAGGCAATCAAGCGAACGAAACGAAAAGTACGCTTGGTTGTCAGCGCCACATGTTTACGCATACGCGCCAGGTAGTACCTGCGGATTTGCACTTGCCACTGCTTTACTTTTGCTTTGATCCGTATGATCAATGCCTTCCAGCCTTTCGCCTGGACCTGCTCCGCCCCACCATCACCGCGCCGCTGCCTCGGCAGCACGGGGCCCGGGTAGTATATGACAGCACATATCGCCGTGCCGGGCGTCCCTTGCGATGGCTCCGGTAACATCGTTACCAGCACCGCCGGTTTGTGCAGGGAAGAGGTGTTATTTCTTAGGGGCACCCCATCCGAGCCGCCATCGCTTAACTGCGGGGGAACCGCAGTATGAATTCCGGTGCTCCCCTTTCCATATCTTGTGCTTATATGTGTTTCTTTTTCCATACAAGCAAAAAACGGGCTTTTGCAATGCGCCTACAATTCCATATGGAACAACGTGATATTACCTTTTTACTTGCTTTTTCCGTTCGGCCCGATACTGCTTCAGCACCCGGTAATACGTAGTGTGCGCGATATTGATGAAATCCATCTCCTGATCGGGTTCCGTCCGCTTAGACAGTTCTGAAAACGTATCCAGGAACTTGGTGTAACGTTTATAAGCCGATTCCTGCTGCAACACTTCCACCAGCTTATCCTGCCTATCCTGATAATGCTGGTTCATTATATGCAGCAGTTCACTCACCTCGGGGAAACACTCTTTCGCTTCGCGCATCTTTGACGCGCGGATGCACAAAATGCGAGATACTTCTGCAAATTGGATGTAATGCAAGCCCGGTTTGGGGGTGTACAGGTGCCGCACACCGGCAAAGCCATGCATCTCACTGGCAAACCAACGGATATAACGCTGGCCTTCTTCGCCAAGCGTATAGCCATAAGCCAGCCCCTCCAATACCACGCACCAATACGGTGCGCGTACCTCGGGTGTCAAAAAATGGTTCAATCGTTCAAAAGCCATTACACGGGCATGCTCCCGCAGAAACGCCTCGGCTTCCGGAGGAAGCGGAACGCGGTGGCGGATGTAGTTGATAAATCGATCCATGGTTTATGTGTATTCCATTTTTCCGAACGCACGGTCCAAGCTTTTGGCATTGGCAAATCCCACCCTTTCGGCAACGGTGGCCAGCGGCAGTTCGGTGTTAGCGAGTAGCGCTTCGGCCGCCGCAACGCGGCAAGCCGAGACCATGTCTGCCATGGAGCGGCCATACCGGGCGATAAAAGCCTTCCGCAAACCAGGAGCGCCATAGCCAAAATGCGCGGCAACGGTAGCCAACTTTACCGCATGCGGATCGGCAAAGTGTTGCTCTATGTAAGCCCGTACCGCGGCTAGCAGCGTACCATCCCTTACAGCGCCCGGCCTTGCGCTCAGCTGCGCTTGGTATCGTGCAATGAATTCGGCTACGTGGTCCTTAATCCCATGGCCGTCACTTGTCAGGCGTGCCAGCCGGGCGAGCAACCTTCGGTCGTCCGGCCGGATGGTGGTTTTGGGCAAGCACACGGCCTGGCTGGGTTGACCTTTCCATGCCTCCGCGAGCGACCGTAAAAACGCATATTGCTGCGAGAGCCATATAAGATAGCCATAGGGAAACCCGATAAGGAAGAGCTCGTGTTTGCCGGGCGGCAGGTTTATGGGGTAGTCGCCCCGGGGCAGGTAACAGCCGCAATACTGCGGTGCCCGCAGCCTGAACGGGGTGCCGCCACCCAGCAGGTGGTTTAGCTTGCCCGCAAATAAATAGATAAAATACACCCCGTTTTCCTGGAGGCTGATGGTCAGCGGCTGGCCCCGTTTGGCATCCAGCGTAAAAAGCCGGACGGTGAGGGGCCAACGGTCTAGCACCTGCTGGTACAGGGCGGCATCGGTATGCTCAAGCACGCTGCACCGGGCACGCTTCATCGGGAAATGGGTTACGCTCGGCACCCCTTCCAATTCCCTCGGATGTAAGTCCGGCGCTTGCGTAAAGCGGATGGTCAGTTGTCTTTCCATGGTGTTTTCGGCATTTTCGCGAACCTAGCCGTTCGGCGGCATCTGCATGCCGCTAAATGCGTGAAAGCGTACAGCGATGGCGTGAATACCCCATTTCACGGCGTGACCGTGCTGGCGATGCGATACGTGTGTTTCACGCTTGCCTCACCTATCTTCACGAATTTTAAGCCTTTCTCGTCTCCAAGTCCTCCATCTTAGCCCTGTCGACGATCGATCGGTGGCGCCACCGGTCACAGGGGAATCCGAAAACCTGGGCAATAGAGTAGGAACAGAACCGATAACATAAAGATGATGGCACCTATAGTCAGTAATTCGATGTTACGTCAGTCAACCGGGCTGGTAAACCGGCCGGTACAGGAAAGTGAGCATATGTTGCTCTTTCCCATCATTGACCACGACGACAAATGCGATAATTTCATTATCTAACCGGAAGGCGGGCCAAGTGCCCGCCTTTTCCAATAAACCAAATCACATAACACCATGGAAAATCACGCTTATCTAAAGGAAGCCCTCGTGGCCAAAATAAATAACCTCGATACCGCCACGGCACCCATGTTGCACCAGCGATATATGCGCTTTGCCAGCAATGTGCGTGTGGCACTGCCCCACCTTACCGATGAACAGCTGCAGGAGCAATTCAAACACGCCGTGCTGAACCGGCAATTGAGTTTCCTTGATGAACGTTTTCCCCTAGATGTTCCATGCAGTTGGAAAGCCGGGAGCAAGGCGGCCATGGCCGGGCTCTGCCAGCGGCCCGCCATCGTGGGCACCTTCCACACCGGCTCCTACCGCCTGCTGGTGCACGAATTGGTCCGGCAACAGGTACCGGTGGCTTTGCTGGTCAGCCATTCCGTAAGGCAAAAACAAGAAGGGTCCTACCGCGATGCGCTGGCCGGAGCCGGTTACCCCGCTGATGCACTTACCCTGATCGAGGCGGAACATCCCGCAGCAGGTATCCAGCTGATCCGGGCATTGCGCCATGGGCGCAGCGTGGTAGGCTACCTCGATGACAACCTGGGCAGTGGCATGCAACCCATACTGCTGCCCATACCGTTCCTTGCTGCCCACATCTCGGTGCGTATCGGACTGGCCTGGCTGGCCGGCCGTGCCGCCGTGCCGTTCATCGGCATCCTATGTCGCCGTACCCGCCGCGGCGCCGTAGAATGGCAATCCCACAACTTAACCGGGGGTGTTGCCGCCCACCCGCGGGCAAGGGCCGAAAAGGCAACCGCACAGCTATACAACGGGTTGGCCAAAATGGTTGCCGACGAACCTTGGCAATGGGATAATTGGTTTTATGTGCACGAAAATTACTGTGATTTCAGCAGAAATAAGTAGTTTTGACGCTTTTAACCAATTCGAACAAGCCCGTGGCAACGACATTTACCAATCTTTCCATACGTTGGAAAAAACATGCGCTTATCTGGACCTGCTATTTCCTGGCGACCTACCTGCTCAATTTCATCGGGGGGGCCACTATTTCTCCGCTGCCGATATTGCTCGCTTTTGCGTACTACGTCGGTACGTTTTATCTACTCAATATCATTGCATACCACTATTTCACTTACCAGCACCTTTGGAAAACCCTGTTTCAGCTGGCGCTGGCTATCACGGTAGTGTATATCGCCGCTTACGGCCTGATTTACATTCTGTTACCCATATTCGATGTCTACCTGTACGATGTGGATAAACCCTTTCACCTGGGTAAGTATATCCGCAACATGACACACCATATGGAGCCGGCGTTGCTCACCAGCAGTACGTACCAATTGATGCGGGTGGCCCAGCAGCGCAAAGAACGCATACATCAACAGGAAAAAACCTTGCTGGAGACAAAACTCGAAGCCGAACGCGTGCAATCCAGACTGAAAGAGGAAAATGAGCAGCTGCGGATCGCTGCGCTGCAGAGCAGGCTGAAATCGCATTGGACCCACCACGTATGGATGACCATACGCTCGGGAATCTTAAATGGCAACCGGAGTGCCGAATTGTTTGACGAGATGACCGAGCTGGAGCGCAACTACTATCAATATATCGGGCCGGACAACGTCATGGTCACGCTAACCGACGAGATGGGCATCATCGAAAAACTTGCCCGTATCAACGGGCTGGCCAAGCCGCATGAAACGGCGGTCGCCATAAAGCGCGGGCCGCTGTTGCTGATGCGCCAGATACCTGCGCTTTCCTTGAGCACCACCTTGGAGAACGCACTCAAATACGGCGATCTTACCGATCCGGAACATCCGGTACAGGTAGCCCTATCGAGTGATAAAGAAAAGCTGGTATTCACATGCCGCAATAAGATCGACCCCGCCAAAGTAGCCCAGGCCCGATCCACCTGCTTGGGGCTGCGGGCACTGCAAAAGCAGCTCGACCTGTTTTTTCCCAACCGGAGCTGGATACATATTGAAAACGATGGGGCTTTTTATACCATTACCATAACCATCCACTTTTAAATCTTTAAGCTATGATTCAACAGAAAATCCGGTATGCTATTGTCGACGATAATTCCGCCGATGCGGAATCGCTAATTACCCACCTGGGCAAAATCGACTATTTGCAGCAGGTGGCCATTTTCCATGACCCGTTACAAGCTGCCAAGGAAATCCCCAAGCTGGATATCGACTTGCTCTTCCTGGATATCGATATGCCCGGCATGAGCGGCGTGGACCTGCTGCGCTTGCTGGATAAACCGCCCATGGCCATCTTTTATACGGCATTCGATGAGTTCTGGCAGGATGGCTATGCGCTCAACGTGGCAGATTACCTCCGCAAGCCCGTCGATTTCCCGTCGGTACTCAACGGTGTGAAGAAAGCTATGGTACGATTGGGCGAATTGCAGATAAGTGACGCCGAGCTTACCCTGGGTAGCAGCCAGATCGCACTGCCCATGGGCGACGGCGTACACCGGTTTGAGAAACTGGCAGACATCAACTACATCAAAGCCAATAATAAAACAAGTTTGGTATCGCTGGTGCATGGAGAAGGCCAGGGCGAGCGGATCATCGAGGTGAATATGGGGTTCGGCCGGTTGGTCAAACAGCTGCCACCTGATCATTTTTTCAAGCTGGACCGAAGTACGGTGGTCGCGTTAGACCGGATACAGGAGACCCTGAGTGTAGGGCGGGTAGTGCTGAGCATCCCCGAAGGAAAGGGCTTGAATGTTACCGAGACAAACTTAAAAAAGCTGCTAAAAATCAGTCACTCCCGCTAATAAGAGACATCCAATAGGTGCAGCCGGTGGTGATTGCCTAAAAAACGGACCAGCTCTTGGTGGCATTGTGGCAGGTAACCTGGGATTTGCAGCAGTTCGATAAGCGGTAGCCGGACGATGTCGCCCAGGGTTAGCCAACCTTGCCGGCGGCAGGTTTCCGCAAATGGTTCGCTGAACCCCGCGGCCGGAATCGGCGTCTCTAGAAGTTGATGGGTCGGTATGAATGCAAGTGTGGCCATAAAAAAACGCGGGCCGTTACATTAGGTATCCAGGCAACGCCTATCGCCCTTACTCCATAACCAACTGCACCCGCGCGTAACGCGGGCGAGCAGTCTGTCTAGCTTTGGAGTAATGTTAAATTTGGCGTTTTTGGATACCCAGTTAAACAACTGTCGCTTTAGCTCAATATGTATATCCTCTATTCTACAACAATATCCGTAGTCGTTTAATTAATCCATTATAAATACCATCCAAACAAAGATACATCAAAATCCCCTATGGAAAAAGACATCTATTTAATCCGTGAAACCGTCGCGGATATGCACCGCCTTTTGGAAGAACTGGTCGAGCTCCAATCGACCCAGCGGCAGTGCTGCCGGGCGGTAACCATGCCCTTGCCGCAGACCGGGCCTCCCTGCGAATCCGAACCGGCGACCCCACCCGGGGCAACCGACCCCGCAACACCCAACACTTATGTAGAAGAAGAACTGATGACCGTAAAGGAAGCCGAAGCATTTATCCCTGCCAGCCGAACCAAGATCTACAAGTGGCGCAAAGAAGGGAAGCTGCATACGGTATCCCGCGGCCAACGGCATATGCGGCTTATCCGCACCGAAGTGGAAGCCATGCAACAATGGGCTATCGACAAGGGAAAGCGGTAATTGCTATACCTACTTGGCCGGTTGCCATATGTACTTGGTCTGTTGCCATATGTACTTAGCCTGTTGCTATATGGCAACGCGCTATTGTCATAATGCATAGGCCCTACCCTTGTGCTTGCAGGCCGTCGCCGTACGACAATGCGCCGCAAGCATATACGGTTAGCGTATTGCCGTATGGCAGGAGCTCCTTGCCATATGCTGCCGGGTTGGCGGCATATGGCAAGGAGCCGCCAGTATATGCTTATGGCGCGGAGCAGTATGCTTCCGCGCGATGGCCATATAGCAATAGGCCGCCCGTATGCGGCAGGAAGCTATCAGCGTACGGTCATGCATTAAACGCATAGGGCATAGCGCCGTTGACGTATGCGCACACCGCCCTGCTATATGGCAAGAGCGTCTTGCTATATAGCACCGACGCCCTGCTTTATGCTTACCACCGATTACCTATAGCAACAGCCCATTGCTATGTGCTTCCACCGTATCGGCATATGGCCACACGCCGATGCCATACGGCATAGCGCCGCCGCCATATTACATCGCGCCGGGTAGGTATGGCAGTAGGCTATTGCTGTATGGCAAAACGGCTGAGTTTGTTCACGTTTGTTCACCGAACCGCCCAAGTTTGTTCACGTTTGTTCGCTGTTGTTCACAAATTTCCCTACCCCCTGTAATCTCCCCAATTTGGCGATGGAAACACAAAAAAGCCATTATGATTACACGCGCAAACCCCATCCGGGCAGGTCCATTTTCAATGCAACAAAAGCATAAAAGGGAGTAAACAACAAGCAAAGAAGTAACAAAAAAAACGAAAACCAACCATGAGAAAAGAACGAGTTTATACCGATTACCGCCGCTGGTCTGACGATGCACTGGCCACGCTGGCTGGTCGCACGGTCGAATTCATGACCGACAACACCAATTTTGCCGAACCGCAGCCCGCGCTCGCGGACTACACGGTGCTGGTAGCCGACTACCGGCAAAAACTGGAAATTGCCCGCAACCGGGGGAGCCAGGTACAGATAACTGCCAAGAACAACGCTCGCCGGGCACTGCTCACGGCCATGAAACAGCTGGGCTTCTACGTGAACATGACCGCCGACGGCGATGCCCACATCCTGGCGAGTTCCGGGTTGATCCTGATCAACCAGCCACAGGCCGCGCGCATACCCTATGCGCCCATGTATGGGGTGCTGGAAGACGGTGCGCGGAGCGGTGAGCTGAATTTCCGCTTCGAACCCATCCACAACGCGTGGGAGTACGAATACCAGCTGGCATCGGCCACCGGACCGGAGGGTGAGCCCGAATGGGGCGACATCACACGCACCACCCATTCCCAACTGAACCCCATCAGCGATGTGGTACCGGGCACCAAGTACTTCGCCCGCGTCCGTGCGCGGAATATGAAGGGAGAGAGCGACTGGAGCGTCACCATATCGCAGTTCGCCCGCTAAGAGCAACGAACATCACCATGGAATTCGTGATTGAAAACACCCATGCCCGCCATAGTGGCGGGCATGGCATGGTGGTACTTCGCTTGCAGCGTACGTACCACGGGGAGGGCACCAACGGAACCCTCAGCATGGCGGGGCAACCGATCTGCCACACCATCGAATTGCCTTGGCGGAACAACCGCCGCAACAAAAGCTGCATTCCCGAAGGGCGCTACCGCCTGCGGCTTTACCCGTCCGTACGGTTTGGCATGCGTATGTGCGTGGAGGGTGTGCCCGGACGTAGCGGTATCCTCTTCCACGCGGCAAATAACGCGGCTACCGAACTACGAGGGTGTATTGCGCCGGTGACTAAGCTTACCGGACATGGCAAAGGCGTCTATAGTCGCGTAGCGCTGGAGCGGGTGGAGAACATCGTATACCCTGTGCTGGAAGCGGGAGAAGAAGTGTGGTTGGAGGTGATATAGCTTGCCACACGACGACTGCATACTGCGTACGCTAGGCCGTCTCTGTGGCAAGCTATTAAAGGGTAGGTGATGGTTTGGGAGGAGAAAGCAAATAGCAAATGGAACGAAGTGACATCCCGAAAGCAAAGCGCATCGGGACAACAAAAAAACAATGATGAAAACAACAAAAACAGTCGGCCACCCCGAAGCGGAGAAACCGACACTTTACGACAGGATCAAGGAAACGCTGGCGGTGGCCAGCCAATTGGTTATCGCCTCGCCGGTGAAGCTGCCGCCCAAGGTGGTGATGGTGGCGCGGTACCTCGCCCTGGCACTGGGCGTGCTGGAGGCAGTGGAGGGCGGCCTGCAGGACCGCCACGGGGAAGGGGCAGCAGATGAAAACGACTAACGCCCAACTCCGCATCGGCACCGGTGGCGGTATGCTGCTTAGTGTGGTGGCCCAGCTGGGCGTGCACGACGTGGTCAAAACCGCCGTACTGGCCGCCATCGGTGCGGCCGTCAGTTTCGCCGTAACGTGGGCGTTGCAGCGGTGGATCCGGAGACGGTAACCCGCACGCCCACGAGGTTCCTTAAACCTCCGCATAAGCCCCTGCCCTACCGGCGGGGGCTTTTCTGTTACGCTTGCTCATCTACGTCCTTGGTATACGCATGAATCCGTGATATGCAATCTAAGATATGATGCAGATAGACAGCGGACGATTTTTCCATTAGGTGATACGAATCAAGTCGCGCTCAATGATGGGCCGCAAATGTTGATGCAAGGAATTGGCAGTCACTAAGTCCACCTTTATGCCTAAATTTAGTCTACTCATTCAAAATTATTTGCCGCGTACCCAAACAATTATGGCCATCTGCGGCCAATGCCACCCACCGTATTTCATGGCACTTCCGCTTAACCGATATTTGCTTCCGAAAACGGCATAGCACCTGCGCAAATATATCGACAAATTGAGCCAACTAGGCTTAGACAATGGCCAAGCGATGAACGCTTATTTCGAAGCGCTCCCCTTGAACACGACTACCCAACCAGAAGAACGATTCGGTGTCCCGATATTGACAGGAAAGAGGAAAAGCACGCAATGCATTATAATCATGATTATAACTTTTGTATCTTTGCGTAAGATTTAAAGTATAATTAAAATGGAAGTGCCTGCAAATATCATCCCACGAGATCATTATCTGCAACAGGTATTACCATTTGTCGGCAAAAACCTAATCAAAGTATTAACCGGCCAACGCCGGGTAGGCAAGAGTTACCTACTCTTCCAATTAATGCGGCATATTCTGCAACAAGAACCCTCGGCCTCCGTTATCTATATCAACAAAGAAGACCTACGTTTTGATGCGATCCGGAATGCGAACGACTTAAACGATTATGTAACAGCCCATCTACGCAAAGGCCAGCGTAATTACATCTTTATTGACGAGATACAGGATATTGAGAATTTTGAAAAAGCGTTGCGATCACTGTTGCTAAGCACGGAGAATGACCTTTACATTACAGGTAGTAATGCGACCATGCTTTCTGGCGAACTTGCCACCTACTTGAGCGGCCGCTATATTGAGTTTACAGTATATAGCTTATCCTATCCGGAGTTTCTGCGTTTCCATGGCTTGGCTGATGAGGACACCCATTTAGAACTATACCTGCGTTTCGGGGGGCTACCCTACTTGGTCAACCTTCCCTTAGCAGACCATGCGTTTGAATATATCAAGGGTGTTTATTCCACCATTGTGTACCGAGACGTGGTAAGTCGATTCAACATCCGCAACACCCAGTTTCTGGAAAAACTGATCCAGTTCCTTGCCGGGCAAATCGGCAGTCTCTTTTCTGCCAAACGAATCAGTGACTTCCTTAAATCGCAGCGTGTTAACCTAGCACCCAATCAAATACAGCAATACGTTTCCTACCTGGCAAGTGCATTCATCATCCACGAAGTTGGACGGTATGACCTAATCGGCAAACGTATTTTTGAGATAGGCAACAAATACTATTTTGAAAACACAGGGATACGCAATGTCATAAGCGGTTATACGGCTGCCGACCGGGGCAAATTACTGGAAAATGTCGTTTACAACCATCTGAGATTTTGTGGATACTCGGTAAAGGTGGGGGTCTTACACGCCCTAGAAATCGATTTCATGGGTGAGCGCCGTGGCGAAAAGGTATATGTCCAGGTGGTGCTCAGTTTAGCGGAACAAGAGACCATTGCTCGCGAATTTGGGAACCTCCTTAAAATAGACGATAATTACCCCAAGTATGTTGTATCCAACGAATCTTTTTCGGGGAATACCTACCAAGGCATTATCCACCTCACTATCCGGGAGTTCCTCATGCAGCTCCGCTAGCTATCTAGCTGTCTGAGGCTTGGTTGAGCCAAATCTCGTGCATAAAAATGTAGCTCCAAACAAAAACTCGTACATATTTATGTGCTTTTGCCCCCATGGAGCGTACCCTATATACGAAACTGCAAGAATGGAAAGCGCGTCAATCCCGGAAGCCGCTTGAGCAGTATGTATTGTAGCAACTTGCTGCGCGGGATGACTTCACCGAAGGGGAAGAGTCGGCTTCCCTAAATTAAGACTGCCTAACTTCACAAAATTCTCTTCAAATTAAATTTATACGAAGTTGATTACAGTTTAACCTACAGCAGTTTCATTCAAACTAGCCACACCATTGATCCCACATCAAGTCAATATATTGAAAAAACGACTTGAATACAAGTCAATTATTGCTATTTTTGCTGTAAATGCAAGGCCCTATGGAAACACTCATCGAATTCCAACAGTCCTTAATACAGGACATCCATCCCGATTTCTATCGGTTTCTTTACCATCAATTGCCATGGGATAACCGTATGGTAGCAATTAGGGGCCTACGCGGAGCGGGTAAGACAACCCTGTTGTTGCAGCACATGAAATTCGGGCAACCGGAAAGCAAAAGAAGTCTTTATGTGACTGCAGACCACCCCTGGCTATATACCCATACCCTACTGGACACCGCAACAATTTGGGTACAAAATGGCGGAACTGCCCTTTACATTGATGAAGTTCACAAGTACCCTAACTGGTCACGGGAGTTGAAAAACATTTATGACGGCTTTCCAAAACTCAGTGTCTATTTTACAGCATCCTCAGCATTGGATATCTATCGGGGGGAAAGTGACCTGAGTCGCAGGGTACTTACTTTTACCTTGCCCGGAATGTCATTCAGGGAATACCTTAACCTCACACAGGGCAAGACATTGCCAACCGTTTCATTGGAACAGATACTGGAAGACCCCGCCCAAACAGCAAGCGCTATCAAAGCGCAGATAGAAACGCCGCTGCCCTTGTTCCGTGAATATCTGACAAAGGGTTATCTGCCTTTTACCCACGGGCAATCCCGCGGACACTACCTAACAAGGTTACTACAGGTCATTGATGCATCAATTTCTACTGATTTGGCGTTTATTCAGGATTATTCGTCAACACACGCCGTTAAAATCAAAAGGTTAATGGGGGTTATCGCTGAATCGGCTCCTTTTGAGCCCAATATTTCAGCATTGGCGCAAAAACTCCAACTGGGGCGCGACACGGTGAATAACTTCTTGCATCACCTGGAACGTGCGTGCCTGCTCAATTTCGTAAACAAGCCAACGCAAGGGGTGGCTGCGCTACAGAAGCCCGACAAGATATATCTGGAAAACACCAATCTTTCCTTCGCTTTGAGGGAAAACCCCGATCCGGGAACCATTCGGGAAACCGTATTCCTAAACCAGTTGCGGAATGCCGGTCAACGGGTTAGCCTCGCAGAAAAGGGGGATTTTCTTGTAGCGGATACCTATACGTTTGAAGTAGGAGGCCGTAACAAATCCCGGAAACAGATTGAAGGTCTTGACCAAGCCTATGTTGTTGCCGATGATATCGAACTAGGCTTCGGCAAAAAATTGCCGCTTTGGCTTTTCGGCTTTCTGTACTGACATTCTATTCACCATGCAATTGTAATTGTTTATTCAAGCAACCTTATCTAAGTTTGTAGGTGCCATTTAGGTAATGTTTTGATGCCTACATTATTGAACGAAAATGGATTCAGGTATTTCTCATATTCGTCGGAGGGTAATGAGCCTGCTCATTTTCCTATCGAAAAAGCGCCTGCGGGTATTCTGCGAGAAGTATCAACCCCGTCGTGCCATCCGGACGTCCATGAGCAACTATCGTGAAGAAAGCTGGATGACCAATTTACCTCTTTTTGCGCTAACGGCGCTGTAGGAACACTGTTCGGGATGCACAGGCCATCTATCCCTTCGCAAAAAGAAGTATATTTGCCCCATGTCAAATAACCCCTCGTCCTTCCCGATAGAAAATACCCGAATTGCCATTATTGGGCTAGGGTATGTGGGGCTCCCCTTGGCTATCGCATTTGCTGAAAAATATGACGTATTGGGCTTTGACATCGATGCTGACCGTATTGCCGAATTAAAAAATGGCATCGACCGCACGCATGAAGCCAATCTATCGGATTTGCAGCGGGTTACCGAGCACATCCCCCATCAGGCGGGATCCATCGGCTTATCGCTCGCTGCCGATGAAGAAAATCTGCGGTTATACAACACCTATATCGTTACCGTACCCACCCCCATCGATGCGTTCAAGGCGCCGGATCTGCGGCCGTTGATTTCCGCTTCGGAGATGCTGGGCCACATGCTGAAGAAAGGCGATACGGTGATCTATGAGTCTACCGTTTACCCCGGCTGCACGGAAGAGGTCTGCATTCCGGTTTTGGAGAAGGTCTCGGGCTTGGTACTGAACCACGACTTCTTTGTTGGGTATTCGCCCGAACGCATCAACCCCGGCGACAAAGTGAACACGCTGACCCAGATCAAGAAGGTAACCAGCGGCTCCACGCCCGCGGTTGCCGAATGGGTGGATAGCCTGTATCGTTCCATTATCGAGGCGGGCACCCACAAGGCTCCCAGCATCAAGGTGGCCGAAGCCTCCAAAGCCATCGAGAACGCACAGCGCGACGTGAACATCTCGTTTGTGAATGAGTTAGCCTTGATTTTCGACCGGATGGGTATCGATACGAACGACGTTATTGAGGCGGCGGGTACGAAATGGAACTTTTTGAAATACAAACCGGGGCTGGTTGGCGGCCATTGCATCGGTGTAGACCCGTATTACCTCGCCCATAAGGCGCAGGTGCTCGGCTACCAACCCGACGTTATCCTTTCGGGCCGCCGGGTAAACGACCAGATGGGAGCATTCGTGGCCGAGAAGGTGGTGAAGCTGATGATCCAGAAAAACCATACGATCAACCGCTGCCGGGCGCTCATCCTGGGCATCACGTTCAAAGAGAACTGCCCCGACATCCGCAACACGCGTGTCGTGGATATTCACCACGAATTGGAACAGTTTGGCCTTACCGTAGACATCTACGACCCCTGGGCCGATGCCGCGGAGGTGAAACGCGAACTTGGTCTGGACATCCTAAATGCCGTGGATGAAAACCTGGTTTACGACGCCATTGTCGTTGCGGTAGCCCACCAGGAGTTCCTGCTGTTCGATTACGAAAAGGTAAAGCGCCATAACGGCGTTATTTTCGACACCAAGGCGTTTTTGGAACGCCGTTTGGTGGATGGGAGGCTTTAGCATGGTATATCCCGAACGTTGGGCCGCCCAACAGATTATAACCCAGCGCAAAACCCTCGCTTGGAAAAGAAATCACTGGAAAAACCCGATGGTTTTTGTAGATTTGTGTCTATAAAGAAAGGAGACCACATTCATGTACACAGAAGCTAGAAAACTACATTTGATCGAGGAATTGCTCCGGACGAAAAGTGACAGCGTGCTCGCTGAGGTAGAAGCTGTTTTGAAACGGGCTGCAAAGCCCGTAAAGGCCCAAAAGCTTTCCGAGAAATACGCAGGTTCACTCAACCTAACGAATGAGCAGTACACTGCTTTCCATAACCAAATTTCGGAAGGGCGCAACGAACGCCGCCACCTCTGCTGTTTATGAGTTAGAGCTGGTTACACGGAACATTTCAGACTTCGAAAATCTTCCGGGAATCAAATTGGTCAATCCACATGACATTTAGCCATTAGCGAAATGGCTTCATGAGCGGTTCTCAAAAAAAATTATCTTTGCGCCATGATATACGCGTTGCTCGCTCTTTTGCTATTTGCCGTCATGCTGGTTTATTTCCGCCTGGCAGACCGGTTCAACATCATTGACCGGCCCAACGAGCGAAGTAGTCATACGAAAGTGACCATCCGAGGCGGTGGCATCGTTTTTTACTTGGGTGTGCTGGCTTGGTTTATCTGGAGCGGTGCCGCATATCCTTACTTCTTCGCGGGATTGACGCTGATTACGCTCATCAGCTTTCTCGACGATATCCTTACACTATCCAACCGTATTCGCATTAGTATCCATCTATTGTCGGTGGTTCTATTGTTTCTTGAAGTTGGGCTATTTAACCATGTTTGGTGGATTGTACCCATTGCATTGGTCCTGGTCATTGGCACGATCAACGCCTACAATTTCATGGATGGCATCAACGGCATTACGGCGATGTATAGTTTTGCGGTGCTATTGCTGTTATGGTTGGCCAATCAAGAGGTCGGCTTCGTTGACGACCGGCTTCTTTACTGCACGGCTATCGCCAATGGCGTATTTACCTTCTTCAACTTCCGCCAGGGGGCGAAATGTTTTGCAGGCGATGTGGGCAGCGTAAGCATGTGCTTTATTTTGCTGTTTGCCACCCTCAGCCTGATCCTCGCTACTGGCAACCCGATCTACATCCTGTTTTTTGCGGTGTATGGGGTGGATAGTGTGATGACGATTATTTTTCGGTTATTGCGCCGCGAGAATATCTTTAAAGCGCACCGTACGCATCTATACCAGTATTTGGCGAATGAAGCTAAGGGTAATCGGTTGGTGATTGCGGTTTGTTATGGTGTGTTGCAAGTGGGGATAGGCTGGCTTATAATTGCGGCTAGCGCACATTCGATTAAGGTTCAAATTAGTGTAGTCTTTTGTGTCTTGACGTTGTTTAGTGTGCTGTATATTGGCATCCGCCGATACGTGTTAGCCGCGGCTAGATAAAGGACTTGCAAATTAAAATGAGTTCTCAACCATTGTAGGTGCTTTGCCGGATCAATATTACGATGAGTATAAAATAGTAATCTGCTGTATTTAGGCGCAGACGTCCTGAGAGCAGCTCAATATCTTCCAATATTCTCCCTCGCGAACACTCTCATATAACCTCACTTATTTTACTTAGTACCGCAGTAGGACGCCATCCTAATTCCTTCCTCGCTTTTTGGTCATCAAATGTCAGTGTCGAAGTGATTTTCTTTAATTTTTCAGAATTAATCGGAAAACGGGACCCCACGACATCACCGGTTGTTGCTAAACTTTTGGCTAACCAATAGGGCACTTTAATTGGTTTACGCTTGTTCAACGAATCGGCAATCGCCGCTTCTAGCTCTCCAAAGGTAGGGTGTACGCCATCCGTTAAATTATAGGTACCGCCCTTGTCGGCTAAAACGGGAATGATTCGTGCGATATCTTCAGCCCAAACTACGCTTTTACGAGCATCAGCTTTTCCAATACTGAGGTATTTCCCGGACTTAATACCATTGATCATAGCCCCCAAATTACCTGGTGGGTTCCAGCCTGCAATAAGGGGCAACCTTAAAATACTTAGGGTTACATCATTCTCTTTAGCCCATTGAGTCAACCATTTCTCTGCTAGGGCCTTGCTATCCGCATAAGGTGTAACCGGATTAGGCGGGCGACTCTCATCAATCCCTTCTCCTTCATCTACTCCATATACGGCTACGGTGCTTACGAAAACGAAACTCCTTGGTAGGGCCTTTAGATTCTCTAACGCTCGACAAAGGTTTTTAGTCCCCTCGTAATTAACTTGATAAAATCCCTCCTTCTCCGCTTCTGTTTCGGGAACGGAATGTGCTTTTGCAGCTGCATGCACTACAATTTCAAACCTAGGATTTAAATCAAAGGAAAAAGGATGCCGTATATCAATACTCAAATCTGAAGCACTCCGTCCTAGAGAAGTAACAGCAAAGCTCCCAGAGGTAAGATTTTCCTTTAGGATAGCTCCTAAAAACCCCGAAGCCCCAGACAACAATACTTGCACCTTCATCTTCTGCTACTTGCAATTTCATTAATGATAGCTAAAAACTTCTTCGCGGCGCTTCTTCTATTCCCTTCTGCTAGAATATAATTCCGGCCATTCTCGACGATCTTTACCCTTTCTGCTTTGGAAAGATTTTTGGCTTTTTTTATCAACTTAGCTAATCCTTCATTAATTTCCACATCTCTTGCGACAACCCATCCTACTTCATTATTCTTCAGAATAAATCCAACCTCTCCGCCAATCGTAGATAATATCGGTTTGCCCAACCACATATAGTCAAATAGTTTATTTGGTCGGGCACCTTTGAATACATCATTATTTTCCAGAGAAATAATACCACAATCGGCTGCCGCGGTAAAGTTCATGATTTCCGTTTTCGGTACCGGATCTAAAAAAATCACTTGTTTCAAATCGTTGTCCCGTTTCATTTTCAATAATTTGGCTTTCTCCGGCCCATCTCCAATCAATATAATAAACTCATCGCTTTGCAAAAACTTAGAAGCAGTTACGACTGAAGAGAGCGCATTTGCGGTTCCATGCGCACCTGTGTATATCGCTATAAATGCGTCACTCGAAACCCCCATTTTTGAGCGCACTTTTCGGATAGTTTCGCTAGTTACTTCCTCCTGTTCGTCGATTAGAATACCATTCGGGACCAAGTCAATTTTACTAGATGAGACCCCTTTTTCCCGAATATAGTCCTTCTGATACTGTGTAAGAACAATGATATGTTGTGCACCTTTGTACAGTTTTCGTTCAATTTTATACAAAATACCGGTTAACCAACTTTGCTTACCGTTATTCATCGCGATTAACGATTCAGGCCACAAATCTCGAACCTCCAAAATAAACGGCTTATTAAATAACTTAGCAATTAAAAGTGCTGCGTAAGCGACAAAAATTTGAGGTGACGAGGCAACGATAATATCAGGCTTCTTACTAAAAAAGGCTTTCAAAAAAAACAAAGATGAAAATGAAACCATATTTACAATTCGTCTCCAATTGTTTTTGGTATGTGGAAATGCCCATCCCCAATTTATTGAGAAAGTACCATGACTTCGGCTGATTTGATTTTTTTCTTCTTTCGACAGGAAACGCCTTAACGAATAATTAAATGAAGATAGCCAAATCGTTATGTCTAGAGATTGAAAGTTACACCACTCATTCAACAGTTCAAAATGCCGAGTTATACCTGGCAAACTCGTCGGAACAGCGTATTGATTGATTAGCCATATTCTTAGTTTCATACCTCTTAAGCAATTTTAAAGTGGCGCAATATATAATTTTTAAAAGACATAGGGCTTTGGATATCTCAATACTTTTATGTACTTTTTTGTAAATTGGCATGAAAATGGACCCTAGAGGTATATTGTATAATTGTTTTGATTTGCGTGAAGCCATCATGAAGAAGACTTATTTTTATATTTTGGGGGGAGGATTACTAATTGTAATATTATTTTGGCTGTTTCTCCCAAACATACCGACGGGATTTCAAAACCCGAAAGATTCTTCTTCTCAACAAACTAATGCGCTACCTCTCACATCGCACGCCCCTATATTCTCCGATACAAATACAACTGGCAATCTAAATGTCATTTTACTTTACGATCCAAACACAGCTGATAGCGTAGAGTATCAATTGACAGATACTTGGGAGGATGGCTCAGAAATGAACTCTAGCAAAGCAGACGGTATAGTATATATAAATAGGAACGGTAGGTTTTACAAACGCAAGTTTGAAGGACCCGTAATGGCAAGTTGGTTCGGTGCAAAAGGAGATGGGAAAACAGACGACACCAAATCACTTCAAAAGTTATTTAACAGCGATTACTCGCATATCGCTCTCGAAAAGAAGACATATCTTGTAAGTAAAAACAATGAGCTTTCGGGATTCCCAAATAAAGACCAGCCGTGTCTGCTATTAATTAACAAAAATAATGTAATCGTCGAAGGCAATAATGCGACGCTTATGGTGAAAGAACACGCCCAAGGTATCTTAGAAATTCAGCGAAGCAGGAATTTGACAATATCAAACCTAAATTTTATTGGGAGTGGAAAATTTCCCTCATTGGACTCGAACACGGGTAGGGGCGAAAAAGGAACAAAGGATCAAGGCTATTATACTTCTGGATTTTGGGGGTATTACAAGAACAACTCAAACAATACATCATCACAAAAAAGAGGAGGATTTAGCGGTAAATTTCCTCAATTCGGCGGTGGAACTGGAGATACGTGGGGCATGTGGAACAATGGCTACATTGGCAATGTATCGTACGGCTTGTTAATTCATAATGATTGTCACGAGATAGTTATAAACACGTGCACGGCCAAATCCTTCAACTATGTCGGAATCGGTGTGGGTCACAATGGCGATTTTTTTCCAAAAGACTTAGGTTATAAGAAGTCTACCAATATCACATTCAAAAATTGCAAAGCAGAGTCAAACTACGGTGCCGGATTCCATTCAATGGATGTTAAAGGCTTCAACCTTTTAAATTCCGTTGCCACAAATTCGGGGCACCCTGAAGCGTCCAAGTCAGATAAAAACATCGATCCAGGTTATGGTTATACCTCGCGTGGATCAAGGAAGTATACGACTGACGGGCTAGTTGAAGGTTCGCGATTTAGCAGCAATCGTAGAAAAGGATTGGATGTGCACGCGGGATCGGGTATCACATTTCGAAATAATTCTATTTCCGGCAGTTGGGTGGGGGGAATATTTGCTGCATGGTCAAATAAAAATCAACCTGCATCAAACATAAAGATTATTAACAATACCATTGACAATTGTGGGGACGGCCCCGGAAGTTTAGGGGCTATATATGTTGGAGCGGACGGTAGTGAATCGAGCGAGTATCGTGAATTAAATGCGATTATTGATAATAACAAAATTACAAATTACTCGAAAACAGGAATATGGGTGAGGTACGGCCGTGGCGTCCAAATAAGCAATAATAGTATCGAGAACGCAAAGCAAGGAGTCACAAGCAACTTGAGCGGCATTCTGATTCTGGGTCTCAATGAGAATGACAATGCCGGAGACATTAAGATAATTAAGAATACAATAAAAGATGTTAGTTCAAATATGCCCAGGGGCATTCAGCTTTCTCACACCAACTCTTCGACCGTTGAGTCTAATATCATAGAGTTCGAAAAAGATGCAAACATTGGATTGTATACAGTCAAAAGCAGCGGGCTAGAAGTAACCAATAATCAAGTCACCATAAAAGGTAAAGGTACAGCTATCGCTGTACCTCAATCAGTTGGAAAAGTGCTATCAAATACGAAAAGTGACAATAATTAATTTGAATGTCTCGACTTTTCTAATATAAGATTGACAATTTCATTCGCAGCGGTCCCATCACCGTATAAAGTTGGGATATGTTCCCCAAGCGTCCTATTAAGTAGCGTTGATATTTGCGACAAATCATCAAAACAAAGCACATTCCACGATGCTTTCAATGTCTCCACCCACTCCGTTTCCGAACGAATGGTAATACAGGGTGTTTTCAGTATGTAGGCTTCTTTCTGCAGTCCACCCGAATCAGTAATTGCATGTTTCGCTTTCTTGAGAAATCGAATGTTATCAAAATATGACGCTGGTTCGATGAAGGTAATGTTTTTAAATTCTTCCAGATCAATATTAAACGATTCACACAAATTTTTAGTTCGCGGATGGATTGGAAAAATGACAGGACAGTCTACCTGATTTAGTTCCGATAATAAAAGTGAAATTCTTGCCTTATTGTCTGTATTATACGGTCGATGTATGGTCACATAATAATAGGGGAAATCAGGTATCTGCTCCTCACTTGCAGTTACCGACTCTGCAAGTTTGACCGCATCAGCCATAATATCTCCTGTCAAAAAAACATTTTCTTCAATACCTTCATTTCTAAGATTTTCCACAGCTTGCTCAGTAGAAGTAAAAAGCATACTCGAAATGTGGTCAGTTAGTATCCGGTTAATCTCCTCCGGCATGCTCTTATTAAAACTTCTTAATCCCGCCTCAACATGGATAACCGGTATATGTAACTTTGACGCAATCAATGAACCAGCTAAAGTTGAATTTGTATCACCATATACTAATAAAAAGTCAGGAGCTTCCTCTAAAACAATTGGTTCAATCTCCTGTAACATTCTCCCCGTTTGCTCCCCATGGCTGCCTCCACCTGTGGCTAGCAAATAATCAGGTTTGCCAATTTTCAACTGATCAAAAAATACCTGACTCATATTCGCATCGTAATGTTGACCTGTGTGAATAGTTACCAGATCAACTTTACCTCGCGCTGCAAAATCAAAAGGAGCATGTTTAATAAATTGGGGCCTAGCTCCTATAACAGCCAACACTTTTATTTTATTACGATTTGTCATCATTTATTGTTTCTTTGTATATACCAATCATTTGTCGCACGTTATCAGGCCAATGGTAAAATTCTCTCACCCGTGCGCGGCCAGCCATACCCATCGAACTCCTTATATCAGCATTTAAATATAGATACTCCATTGCATCAGCTAAGGCGCTCGAATCTTTGGGCGGCACTTTTATGCCGGTGACCTTATCCACGACAACTTCATTTAATCCACCGACGCTACTCACGATAACTGGCTTTGACATCGCCGACGCTTCAACCGCCGCTACACCGAAACTTTCGCTATCTAATATAGATGGAAATACAGCTACATCAATCGTGCTATAATAGTTTGGCACCTCATCATGCGGAACAGCATTTATAAACTCGCAATCCCTATAAATATTTAGATCTTTCGCAAGCTTTTTGAGTTCGGCCTCTTTACTTCCTTTTCCCACGATTAACAACTTAAACCGTCCAGATGGGTATCGCTTCCGAAAAATAGAAAAGGATTCTATCAAGTAATTGATACCGTACTTATCTTCTAGCGATTTTATAGTACCTACGGTAAATATTTCTTTGGTTACACTTGGAGAATCGTATATATCACCATTAAAAACCGAAAGATCGACACCGAAGGGCGTAACGGTTATTTCTTTATTAGTATACTTTCGCGTTTCATCCGCCATCACATGGCTAGTAGATAAAACTCGATCGGCAGCCCTTAGGTTACCCACTAAAAGTCTTTTGAAAAATGGATTTTTCATGGGGAAATCATAAACATCTGCCCCCCATACAGAAATAATAAAGGGATGGAAACCTGTCCTTGAACCTAGCAACCCATAACTACTTGCATAATGAGCGTGTAAAATATCTGGTTTAACTCGCCTAACACAGCTTTTTAAATTAGAAATAGCCGTGAGATACTTGAGTTTTTCAAGAGTTTTTGTTCTACTGTGACTAAGATTTGCGTGGTAATGAGGTATCCCAAGCTTTTCATATGTATTATGGTTCGCTTCAGTCAAACTCCAGATATATGTATCAACTCCCTCTCTAGCCAAGCTTGACGCCCATTTTATCAAATGGGACGAATTCCCGTCTCCTATCAATAGCAATTTCATCCTTACCCTGTTACTGTTAACGACTCTGCAACCTTAGCCGCACGAGAGGACCATGTATTCTCTTCTATAGCCTTTTCAATATTCTCTTCAAAATCCATTATTCGAGCTTTGTCGTCAATGAGCTTATGCAGACAGTCAGACAATGACTTGCTATCATATGGAATCACCCATCCAATACGATTATCCAGTACAAAATCTCCCGCCGCCGTATCCGATACAGTGAGTATGGGTAATTTAAACTCGAGATATTCGAATAGCTTCATCGGCATAGCGAAGCTACGATAATGATGAGGCTCCATATACAAACAGCCCATATCCGCCTTCTCATATAAATTCTTTAAGTTTTCTCCCTTCTCATGTAATATTTCGATATTATTGTTAATGAGATATTTCTCGTACCTTATTTGATTGGCGAGCCATTCTTCTTTTCGACAACAGATTGTTAAAGTAAAGTGATTATTTAAGTCAGAAACGACCTGACAAAATAGCTCTAGATTATAGAAAGAACTTATTCCTCCCACATATATAATATGTATCTTATCACCATTTTCTTTATTAAAATTCCTTTTAGTACTTTGGCCATTTACATTTACGGCAGGTGGTAGGTCACACACGTTAACCCCCTGGAGCTGGGGAACGACCTTGGACATCCTGACGGTAGGTAAAAAAACGAAATCTATATACTTCTTATAATAGGTTATGTCTAGATTGTAAAAAAACGTAGTATACCAACTTTTTAACTTGCCAACAGAGTCCGTATATTCGTCAAAACGCCAATATACATCACGATAGAATAAACCAATCGGTATAGACTGCGACTGACAAAGTTTCCAAAAATTATAATCTAAAAACAAATGAGTTGGCAAGTGGTGCCGTTCTGTTAATGGTGTTGGCATGGTAGAACTTTCGGAATACATAAACTCATATTTTACGCCATTCCTAATATTCTGTTCAACTAACTTAATTTTTCGCTTCCGTTCCTTCGCTTCTCCCATTATTACATCTACGTCATAACCAATATCTCTGAACGCTTCAAGCATCTTGAAGGGCCGAATCTGGCTTGCAGATGCTCGATTAGGATCGGGCTTAAACGGAAGATGAAATATGATTCTTTTGCACATTATACTTTAATATTTTAAGATATTTTGACAGAAATAAAATCAAGAGCAACAAGAATGAAAGAATCACCATGATTGGATGGTATAAATATTCATTAAATCCTCCGCTAATGCCGCCTTTGTAAGAAAAATACACAAACAATCCCAAAAACAATGGTGTTTTCTTCATTTTGAGAAAAAAAACATACATAGTTTGAACCAAAAATCCGACATATATCGGCGAGACTAATAATCCGGCCCACCCAAAGTTTGACCACGCTTCGGCTATAAATAATGAATTCGCTACTCCGGCGGTGCCGGCATCCACTGCTCCCGGATGAAATCGTTCCATAATAACTCTTGCAGACCTTTCGGACGGCTCAATACCTAATACACTTGTCAGCTGGGAGAAGCTACTGAAGCCCAAAAAATCGTGATATACAGGAAAAGTGTCAAAACTATAATAAATCCCTGTGCTTTGACTCAATAAAATTCGGCCAGGAATTCCAAAATTTAAACCAAATAGTATCTCGCTATCGGATGGACTCAAAAACGAATACATCACTAGCAATATACATAAAGCTCCAAGCCCAGAGCCAACTAACACCCATTTCTTTATCTGTCCTTTTTCATAAATTCGAAGAAACAAAAAGCCCAAGAAATATAATATCACAGGAGCTTTAGCGATGTTGTATGTCAGTATCAAAACTGATAAAACAAACATCACCCAAAACCAAATACAATCTTTCCGGCTATTGGTCATACGATAATAACAATAGGCAATATAGGAAATAATTGGTGTTAAAAGTATTCCGAAAACGTTGCGTAAGATAGTATTTCCTGCAAACTCCCTTCCGACTTCCTCCCTTAACCCGGCTAATAGAAGTGCATCGCCTCCACTTAGTAATTGCAAAATTGGAATCTCTCGCATCATCACATATGTATAAGCAACTGCACCAACACAAAGTACACTGATTAGGTATAACGGAAAGCGCAAATATGAATCTCGTTTTGAACTAAGCGGGACAATAGGAGAGCTTGTATATCTAGCAAGCAATATTTTTGGCTTTACCCCAAATAGTTTGCTGGCCAATAGCATACCTGTCGGAAACAAAATCATTGTATACATGATAGCCCAATATCCCATTACCCTAGAAGCCGGGTTAGAAATTTTGCTTATTTGGTAGTGATCGTCAACGGAGTAAACAACCAAAAGCGCCGAAAAGAAACATTGAAGAAAAATATTGTAGTATGCTATCCACGAAATCATGTTCAGCTTTAACGGATTCAGTGTTCCCGCGGCTCTTTTAAAGAATGCTACGGATATAAACAGAACCGCTATGCCTACAACAATGTACATATTACTTTGACATTAAATTACTATTTATGCACGAAAATTCAGCACTTCTTCGAGAATATTAAAACACCTCTTGTCATGGAAAAAAGAGTTATGCCATAGCACGATGAAATCTCCGTTGTATATCGAACACTGCGTCTTTAAATCGGTAAATACTTTTAAGGCTTCGGATGAATACCCCATATTCATATAATTCGCAGAAATAATCGACGTTTCCATGGCAACCAAAGGCCTTTCTTTTATTCGCAATTTGGCCCTTTCCTCCAGATTGTACATCGTGTATTCATAACATGTCCCGCATCGGAACCCAGCATGATCCGCATATGAAAGTGTTGAATCATACTGCGAGTTTGCTTTGTCTAAGTTGTTGGCCGTAGTGGAGGTTCTGTATCGCAAATAGTGCTGCCTACTACCAAAGAAAACCTGATTAATAGAAAGATGCTCCAACTTACTTCGTAAAAGAGCGGCTTCCTTTATTGTTTGTAATTCATCGAGATAAGTATTGTAGCTCGTGTGAAGTCCTATTTTGTGACCTCTCTGGTGGATTTCTCTCATCAAACCTTCTATTTTAGGATCATCCAATGTATAGTTACCGTCAATCTTTCCGCCAGAATGATCACAAATGAAGTAAAACACCATCGTGATGTTATTCTTTTCCGCCAAATCCATCATAAATTTAAACGTATTGTGAGAATCTGCTTCCCAGCCTTTCATTTTAGCCTTATAGAATTCTGCAACCATCTTTAACCCCTTTCCGAATTTAAAAGACCGAACAATATTACTTACGATATTTTTGGTTAATAGTCGATAGCTTTGATTAATAGGATTGAAGGGCCAATCTACATCGCAGGTTAATATAGTTTGAAACGTCCTATTTTTTCGAACCAGGGAAGCACCCAAGTGGATAAGTAATTGCCATAAAATTTCTAAATATTCATTAACTATTGGTCGCATTAGAAAACCAGCCCGAAAAGCTGTCGATGATTTTGCCGAAAATCGATCGTGGCGATCCCGTTCTTTTAATACCATTTCTTCATAGCGACTAAGCATGAAAAAAATGCTCCCAAAGAGATCTAAACCACATAATGTTTTTCCTTCATCGATATCTACGATAGCCGGATTTCCAAACAATACAACAACTTCGGAAAAGGGCAACTCGAGCGAAAGAGAGGTTTCTACTACTTTAAATATGTTTAAGGGCAGTTGAGGCAATGTATCTTCAGCAAGCCATTTATTCGAGGCAACTTGGAAAAAAAAATCCCTGACGATCAAACTGCGCCCCTTTTCTCCATCACCTAAAGTAATAATAACTTCATCAGAAATTGTATTGTCAAATTGAATGGTATAGGGAATGCCTAAAAACTCAGAAAACACAACATAAAAAATATATTTCTTTTCCTGTATACACGAGCTGTTAGTTCGAATGTTGATCATTTCCGATATTTTATTATTTTAGCTGGGTTGCCACCAACGATTGCATTCTCCGGAACATCTTTGGTAATTACTGCTCCGGCGCCAATCACGGCTCCATCGTGTATTTTTACACCTTTCAGAATTGTCACATTTGCTCCAATCCAAACGTCATTACCAATTGCTATTGGTGAAATAGCGTGCTTTTGTATATTCATCGGTCCTTGGCCTAATTTCATGCCATGGTTCCGGCTCCATAAGATTGTCTTCGGTCCAATCATTACATTCTCCCCAATGGTAATTTCTCCGTATAAATGGCAATTTGCATTGAGATAGAAGTTTTTGCCCACTTTGATCTTCGGATCCCCAATTAATCTACTATAAGGTTCAATGGTCGCTCTGCCTGAAAAATCTACATTTTTAATTACGGTATTGTTATATACAGCAATTCCCCTACGCTTAAGCTTAATCCGCAGTACCTTTTGTTTTATAAGATTGATTAAAGTCTTAGGCATAGTTACCTTTTTAAAACTCTTTTTGCCAATTCCTTAAGGGCGGCCTTAGTATTAAATATAAATGGGCGTAAATCTCCCTTATAGCACCCCGACCAATATCTGTTTGGCATCGCCATTATTGACTTAAATGTCTGTCTATATTGCTTTCTTAAAAGAAAATTAATAAACTCATGTTTAAAATAAATCAAAGTTATTAACTTTTTAGTGTCTTGACAATATTCTGGAACAGCCAAACTGTTTGCATAACACCATTGTGTATAATGGAGAGAGACACCAGATCTAAATCCAACCTCATTCCACATCATAGGCCTTAAGTTGACCTCCATAAGCTTGTATTTACCGTCTCTTTCGTCGAACTTAAACTCAGGTTCACAAAATCCATAGCAATTCATACCCAAGACAAGCTTACGACCTTGTTCTATCACTACGTCTGGCACCTCATTAGAGGCAGAGGAAAATACCCCATAATCATCCGGATATTGACTTAACTTTCTCCCTCCCCACTCATTTAAAATTTTACCCTCATTGGAAATATAAGCACAATATGCATAAATATTTCCACTTGATGTTCCGGGAATAATTTCAGAAACAACGAATGAATTTCCAGCCGTGATGAGTGATAAAAGTTCTTCTTTAAAAGAATCTACTGCTTGAGTATCGTTGAGTCTTTTCGATCGGAAGATACTATTTGATAAATCTTTTCTTACGTTAGGCTTCACAATAAGTGGCAAAGCCAATGATTTGATATTTTCAATATCATTTTCGGATTCGACTTCAACTGATTTCGGATAGGGTATTCCTAAAGCTTGACAGTGCCTATATTGTTCATTTTTGTTACTAAGCTCAATAACGTTTTTATGATTAATAGGAATGAAGCAAAAGCTCTTAATTTCTTCATAAATTGCAGCCAGCTTTTCAACAAACCAGTCATCAGTAGGGTACAGGACTAGCTGTCTAGATTCATTGGAAATTATCTTGAGGACTTTTAACAAGCTACCAGCATCCATTTGTACTAAATATTTGCCAGATATTTTATTAGAATAATAGGCTAACTTTTTTGTGTAGGTTACTAAGATAATATCCTCAACACCTTCGGCATATAATTCATTAATTATAGCATAGCCGTTTATATAGCCACCCAAAATTACAGCATTACTTTTCATTTCTTGTCAAATGCAAAAAAAGTTTTCTAAAAAACCATGAAAGTCCCTTTTCCCTAATACGAAAAACCATGTTATATGACCTCCACTTCCTCTCACTATAAACTTTATTGACTTGGTGGATTGGCACATAGAATCCTCTAGGTAACGAGTATATACAAGACAAACAGTGGATAAACCATAACACCATTAATCTTGGGATTCCTTTTAACACTATTATGCGCGGCGTTTTGTCAAGCTGATATACCGGGATAATACGGGAGTTAAACGATGCGGTGTCAAATTCAACAATGTACGAAATCCGATTAACAATTTTCCATTTTTTATAAGTTAGACGGCTTACAGAGTGATATTGTCTCGTAGTCAAGACATTCTTTGGGACAATTGTTGGATACGATAATTGAGCGGGGGGCGAAATAAAGAAATTAGGAAATAGAAAATTCCCCAAACAGAAGAAACATTTTTTTTTGGAATCCTTAATAAAGCCCTGAATTCTGTGAGGGTGCATTCCAATTATTAGAACTACTTTTGGATGTTTTAAAATTTCCATCCCCATTTTTATAATATCCGGTTGGGGAAACCACAAGTGCTCCTGCCCCCAGTGGAAATGCAAAATAGCTCGGTGTGTATCTGGGAGATTGTTTAAATCATTTATAATATTATTACGAGATAGAGGGTTAACCCCTCCCTTATCATTATCTGCCTTTTCAATAATCGTTAGAGTAGGGGCATCGAATTGACAATACCCGATAATACATAGGTTTTCCGTCAAATAATGTGGCCTTTTTGCCTCTCGAATATTCCTGCCCCCTCCAAAGAATGAGACCTCATAGTTATTCAGCGTTTCAATTGTTTGCTTTATCCCTTCTTGTCCTTTATCTTGCAAATGGTTGTTCGCAAGGCTAACAGTCGTTATTCCCCAATTTCTCAGATTTATCCCGCTTTTTGGATTAGCAAAAAGCACCCCCTTTTCTGCAGGAATGAGGTGCTCCTCAGCTAACGGTGACTCTAAATTGCTTACGACACAATTAAACTGAGAAAAAAGCTTCTGGGGCACGGACTCCTTATTAACTTTACCATCCAATTCCCCACCCAAAAATAAATCACCTGTGAATGCAATCTTCATATCTTTTTAGATGCTATTAAAAAAGACGTTATTAAAGAAATACAGTAGGTTCCTATTCCAATCACTGTATATAACTTTAAAAAATCCGTTAATTCCAAACGATAAAGATATGTAACCAAAAAGGCTGCTATGTTACCTCCGAAAAGAAATATTTGAAGCATAATAGCTATCCCTTGCCGTTCAAAAGCTGGATTTATCATGCTTAAAGGGCCGAAAACTGTCCTAATCAAAAAAAGAGGCAATAAAATCTTAGAATATGTGCCAGCCACTCGCCACTCCTCTCCAAAAACTATAGCAAAAAGGTCCTCAATCACAAAATACAAAACAGCAAAAACCGGCACACAGATCACTAATAGTTTCTTAAAGGTCGAGATGAATTCTTTAGTTGCCGGTTTATTCTCCTTGTAGCAATCAGCACAAATTTGATAAAACAACTGTCCCATGTTACTACTTATTAATGACAAAGGCATATTAAGATACCGATAGCCATACGAATAATACCCAAGTTGACGAACCCCGTAAAGATTTGAAATAAAAAAATTATTAATATTGATTGATAGATTGTTAATAAATATCCCCCAGACCGATATTAAAGGAAATTTTTTATAGCGTTTCGCATTCTTAATCATGGAGAAACGATTCACTTCCTTAAAATGGTTACGAAAAAGGAAGAAATGTTTAACCATTTTATAGTTTCCAAACACTGTCGCTAGGAAAGTGCCCAATATCAGCCCAGCATGATTAAATCCTAAAAAACCAAAACCTAATTGTAGACTAGCATTTGAGGTTGAGCGAATTACATTAGATCCCGCGATTGTTTTATATTGTTTGAAACGGAGTGAAAAATAGTTCAGGGCGTTATATAGCCCGCCCAAAAAAGCAGCAAAAGGCACTAAGTAGACCCAATTTCCAAGTTGTTGCCCACCTATTAACTCTAGCAAAGGCTGCTTCAAGAAAAAAAATACTATCAATAAGAATATAGACAGTAAGAATGCAACTATCATGGAGAGAAAAGCGATACTGACTGCGTCCACATCCTCCTTTGGCAAGGGTATTGCAAACTCATATCGCAAATTGATTGCAGAGGTAAAAATAAGAACCATAGCATTGAAAATCGCTAATACTCCAAAATCTTCCGGATCATATATTCGTACCAAGACGATACTGACAAGTAACGGAATAACCTGCGCTAGTACTGACCCAGAAAATAGCGTTGCAAAGTTCTTATTGAAATCTGATTTCAGAAGTTTTTTAAAATTCAATTTTTTATAGCATAAATACGCTCAATAATATCCACTACTTTCAGTCCTTCCAATGCATTAGTAGTAATTGCTGCCTTCCCATTCAGCACGTCTACTACGTTTTCGATGACATAATGATGATTTGCTGCAGAGCCTTTGTACGCTCCGTAATCATTGCCCGGATTCGTCGGTGCCAACTCAGGCATTTCGTAATCATTCACATTGCACACCTCCACCTTATCCATATACTGACCGCCAATCTTGACTGATCCATTTTCGGCTATGATGGTCATCGAGCTTTCTAAGTTTTGGTTCCAAACCGATGTTGAATAATTTAATGCTCCCATGCCACCGTTCACAAAATCGAAGCTTACGAACCCACTGTCTTCAAAATCTGTTAAGTCGTGATGATTGAAGTCATTAAACTTCCCTTGGATATTGGTAATATCGCCGAACAGCCAGTACATGATATCAATGAAGTGTGAAAACTGAGTAAAAAGTGTGCCGCCGTCCAAGTCCTTTTTGCCATGCCAACTGTCCGGTTTATAATAGCGCTCGTCCCTATTCCAGTAACAATTGAGCTGCACCATAAAAATTTTTCCGAGTTTGCCACTTTCAATTAAATCCTTGACCCAAACCGATGGCGGCGAATAGCGGTTTTGCATTACCGCAAAAACTTGCCGATGCACCTGTAACGCTTTAAAAATAACTTGTTCTGCATCTTGTTTCGTTAACGCCATTGGCTTTTCTACAACAATATGTTTTCTTGCTTCTAAACATTGCATTGCCTGCTTAGCATGAAAACCGTTGGGAGAGGCTATATTAACGACGTCAACATCTATAGTGGAGCTTAGAAATTCTTCCAGTGAATTGAAAAAAGGTACTGGATAACTTCCGATATTCAATTGTTCCTTGTCCTTTACATCTATTAAAGCTACGAGTTCGCTTTCTTCGTTTCTTAAAATCATTTCGGCGTGGCGTTTGCCGATATGGCCACAGCCGATTACGGCAAACTTTACTTTTCTATTGAGTGCTGTCATTATTTTATTCGTTGTACTTGGTTTTCTATCAATTCGTACACTTCTTGGGACTCCGAGCACACCGCTCGGTTATTATCATCAAAGGTCAGCCTATGACCATACTCGCTAACCCAACCGAGTTGGCGGGCAGGATTACCTACCACCAATGCATAGGGTGCAACCGTTTTGGTGACTACTGCGCCGGCACCAATAAAGGCATAAGCCCCGATATCATGACCACATACGATGGTCGCGTTAGCACCAATAGATGCTCCTTTCCCTACGTGCGTCTTTGCATATTGTCCCCGGCGGTCCACCGCGCTACGGGGATTAGTTACATTAGTAAACACCATGGATGGCCCAAGAAATACATCGTCATCACAAATGACACCTTCGTAAATAGATACATTATTTTGGACTTTTACATTGGCCCCCAACTTTACACCTGGTGAGACCACAACATTTTGGCCAATATTGCAACGCTCTCCGATTTTGCAATTCGGCATAACATGAGAAAAATGCCAAATTTTAGTTCCTGCGCCGATAGAGGCACCCTCGTCAACAATTGCTGTCGGATGTACGAAGTAGTTATTATCCGTTTCCATGCTCAAAAAATGCCTTAATCTGTTCAATAATGTAGCTTTGGGTATTTTCCTTCATCTCCGTATGTATGGGTAAAGATAAGACTTCTTTGCAGAGCTGTTCGGATACCGGGAAATCACCTTCGTTATAGCCGTATTGGCGGTATGCTCGCTGCAAATGTACGGAGATAGGGTAGTAAACCATAGACGGCACCCCCCGCTCCTGTAAGAAAGCTTTAAAAGCATCCCGTTTGCCGTTTGCGATTTTGCAAGTATACTGGTTGAACACATGGGTCG
Source organism: Parapedobacter sp. (assembly GCF_053550995.1). Lineage (NCBI taxonomy): Bacteria > Pseudomonadati > Bacteroidota > Sphingobacteriia > Sphingobacteriales > Sphingobacteriaceae > Parapedobacter > Parapedobacter sp. The sequence continues at coordinate 40,401 of NZ_JBMQOC010000113.1, read as the reverse complement.
AATAAGGTACCCTTACGGGGATGGATATGCCTTCAATACCTGCCAAACTTTCGTCGTACCGCTGAGCAACCCGTTGCCGAGCATTTGCATATTCATGTAGGTACTTGATTTTGACATTCAATATCGCCGCTTGTAATGTGTCCAGTCGCGAATTGACACCGATTGATTCGTGGTGATATTTTTGCCGCTGCCCGTGGTTGGCAATCATGTGGACGCGCTGAGCTAATGCTTCATCGTTGGTCAGCAGGGCACCCCCATCGCCAAAGCATCCTAAATTCTTAGAAGGGAAAAAAGAGGTTGTGCCTATTGTGCCAACTGTACCTGCAAACTGCCTGGTCCCTTCGGAACTGATATATTCTGCGCCCATCGCCTGGGCCGTATCTTCGATAACGGCTATGCCCCGCTTGGCCGCAATAGCGTTAATAATCTCCATATTGGAGCACTGGCCGAAAAGATGAACGGGTACAATCCCTACTGTTTTTTCGGTGATTTTGGATTCCAGTTGCTCGAAATCAAGTTCAAATGTATCAGGCCTTACATCGATAAATTTTGGCACAAGCCCTAATAATGCGATTACCTCTACCGTAGCGATATAGGTGAATGCTGGGACAATCACTTCACTTCCCGGCTTGAAACCCAAGCCCATCATCGCAATCTGGAGCGCATCAGTCCCGTTGCCACAGGTGACAGCATGCTTTACTTGATTAAATGTCTTCAAGGACTCAACGAACGTCTTTACTTGAGGGCCGTTGATATACGCGGTCTCTTCGACCGCAGCTAGCAACGCGTTATCAATTTCTTCCTTGATATTTAGGTATTGGGTCTTGAGATCGACCATCTGTATCTTTTCGTTCATATATTTTGCCTAATTAACAAACAACTGATCAGTAATATATTGCCCGATAGAAAGAGCGGATGTTGCCGCGGGCGACGGCGCGTTACGTACGTGCACCACATTACCTTTGCGCACGATATTAAAATCATCGATAAGGTTGCCATCCCGGTCGCACGCTTGGGCGCGCACACCTGCCCCGCCCGACACTAAATCAGATTCCTGAATTTCGGGCATCAACTTTTGCAGTGCTCGGGTGAAAGCCGCCTTGGATAGTGAGCGATAAATCTCGCCCATACCCGTTTTTCCGTATTTGCCAACGACCTTCCAGAAACCAGGCCACGAAAAGGTGTCTACCATATCGTTGACATTTACATTTGAGAACCGATATCCTTCGCGTTTGAAGGCCAATACGGCATTAGGGCCGGCTTCTACTCCACCGTTTATCATTCGGGTGAAGTGAACCCCAAGGAACGGAAACTTCGGGTCTGGTACCGGATAGATAAGGTTCCTAACTAGGTGTTCCCTATCGGGTTTTAGTTGATAATACTCGCCTCGGAAGGGGATAATCCGCAAGTCGTTCCCGCGATCCGTAAGCGAAGCGACACGGTCTGACTGAAGACCTGCACAGGTGACGACATGCGTGGCCGAATAAGAATGCTTTTCGGTTTCAACGTTGGTGGTTGAAGTCGCCTCGTTGATGCCTAATACCGCTTCTGAAAAGGCGATTTCCGCACCAGATTGACAAATTAGTTCGGCCAATTTGTTAGCCATACCTGGATAATCGACGATACCTGTTTGGGGCACGTGGATGGCTGCAATCCCGGCAGCGTGCGGTTCATAATCATGGATTTCATCTTTGGTAAGCAATTTTAAACCCTTCAAGTCATTTTCAATCCCACGATTGTAAATATTATTCAAGGCTGGTACTTCTTCCTCAGATATCGCAACAATTAATTTACCACATAATTCGTAGGCAATATCATATTCATCTGCAAATCGAATAAGTTCCATGTACCCTTGAATACAATTTTTTGCTTTCAGGCTACCGGGTTTGTAATAAATGCCGCTATGAATAACGCCGCTGTTGTGGCCCGACTGGTGAGTAGCCACCGACGCTTCCTTTTCAAGAACAAGGACACGTTCACTCGGTCTCCGTTTTAACAATTGGTAAGCCGTGGCCAAGCCTACCAAACCTGCGCCTACTATGATGGTATCGTATTGTTTCGAAATCATCTGTTGATGAATTTGTCAATATTACAACCGGCCATCTACTAAGTCTCTGTCAAGACATGCTTTGGTATCGAAAATCACGCCGTTATTGCGTTTGACTTTTTGATAATCGAACTTAAGAAACTCGTTGTGGGAAACGGCAACAACAATAGCGTCGTAGACCACATGGGCATCGACTTCGTTCAGTATGTCTAAGCCATATTCGTGTTTAACCTCATCGGCATCGGCCCAAGGATCATAAATATCTACACTAAGCCCGAAGTGCACCAGCTCGTGATAGATATCAACCACACGCGTATTCCGGATATCGGGACAATTCTCTTTGAACGTGATACCCATAATCAAGGCACGAGAGTCTTTAATCTTGTGGTCTTTCTGAATCATGAGTTTGACGACCTTATCCGCTACAAAAGCACCCATGTGGTCATTTACGCGGCGCCCGGAAAGGATAACTTGCGGATGGTATCCCAAAGACTGAGCCTTATGTGCCAAGTAATATGGGTCTACACCGATACAGTGCCCACCTACTAGCCCCGGCTGATACTTCAAGAAGTTCCACTTTGTACCCGCAGCTTCAATCACATCATTTGTGTCTATTCCTATGCGATCAAAAATCAACGAAAGCTCGTTGACAAAAGAAATATTAACGTCACGCTGGGCATTTTCAATGGCCTTAGAAGCCTCTGCAACCTTTAGACTAGGAGCCTTATGGGTACCGGCTTCTATGATTGAACGATAAAGATCATCTACCCGATCGGCAATCTCTGGTGTCGAGCCACTGGTAACCTTCTTGATTTTGGTGAGCGTATTTATTTTATCACCAGGGTTAATCCGCTCTGGTGAATAACCTGCGAAGAAATCCTTATTGAATTTTAGCCCCGAGACGCGCTCTAGTACGGGCACACAATCTTCCTCGGTACAGCCCGGATAAACGGTTGATTCGTAAATCACGATATCTCCTGTCTTCAACACCTTACCCAGCATTTCAGACGCTTTGATGAGTGGCATTAAATCAGGTGCCTTAAATTGATCGATTGGAGTAGGCACAGTTACGATGTAAGTATTATAAGCTCCGAGGTCATCAACGTTGGCTGAGAAAGATAATCCAATATTGGATTTTTTCTTCAATGCCATGGCGGCTTTCAACGTTTTCAAATCAGCTTCCTGGGTGCGATCCCTGCCGGCTTGTAATTCCGCTACCCGCTCGCCATTGATGTCGAAGCCTAATACGTCGTATTTTTTACCAAATTCAACGGCTAACGGCAAGCCTACATAACCCAAGCCAATGACGGCTATTCGGGCGTTTTCTACGGTGTCTGATGACGAATGGTTGCTCATCTAATTATTATTTTTGAGTATAAATTTGGCGTGATATTGCACTTAACTATTCGTAAGTCGATTATGCGCATTGTTTGTTCTGCCTGCAAACATAACGAGCAACAAAAGTACTCATTTTTTACATTTCTACAAATCTGCACTTATTTCGCACGCTCTAAATCGTGGGTAGTGGTGGCGAGCTTATTTAGTCTAGCATCTTGATTATTATATAACTATAGCTATTTAAATTATCCTTCCCCACCATATTTGTACAGAAGACGATCCAATTGAGAGGTGCGTCAAGGTCCAAACCCCATTCATGTCGCTACTGTACATACCTTATCTCGCCTTCTCAGCTTGGGACGAGCTATTATCATCATTTGCCATGATATCCCGATAGTATTTCAATACAATAAGCCCTAAGAGCGTGAGGAATCCAAGCAAAAAACCGCCAATTACAATCCCCTTCATCTTTCCGACGCGATTAATTTTGAGTGGATACACGGGTTGGTCCACCAATTGAATGAGGGGCTGTTCTTGAATCAGATTCATTTTGGTGTGTTCCAAATTTTGAAGCAATTGACTAAGAATAACTTTGTTGGTCTCCGCCGAGAACTGGGCTTCTTGAGCAGGCGCAACTCGTTGCACCTGCCGTGTAGGATTAAGGTTTGGTGTAGCATCCGACACCCTAGCCGCGGAATAAATAGCCCCTTCCATAACTGCGCGAACGGAATCGACTTTAGCTTCTAAAATAGCAATATTTTCTGTTGACTTCTTAGTCTTCGTTTGAACATAAAACTCATTGACCTTACGAACTAAATTTTCGTTAAACGCCTTGGAAAATACTTCATCCGCCGATATTACCTTTACCCTCATGATTGAGAGCTTCTTATCGGGTTTATCTACAGAAAGTAGCTCTTCGTTAATGAAATTAACAAATTCTGTAATGACGCTATCACGGAGACGGAGGCGGTCTGGTCCCAATTCCTTGGGGGCCTTCCTAAAATCTAAAGATGACAATTCAGGGTCTTCTTCCCAATTGTCTCTAAGGCCACGAAAGGTTATATAACGGTCAATCAGCAATTCTTTGGAATTCTCAACGTTTACCGGTGACAACAAGGTCTGCTCAAGCATCGTACGTGATCGATATAACTCCAAGATGTTGTCCCCTTGAAAAAGGCCGCTCGTACCACCACCCAAATCGACACCCACCATTGCTGCCATGCCGACATACTGCGATAACCCACCTTTGCCATCGCCCCCTTCCAAAACAAATGTAGTGGTGGCCGTATACATGGGTTTCTTCCACAATGCATATCCCAAACCAACCAAGGCTCCAATGATACCAGCTAGTAGTAAAATCCGCCACTTGGACCACAGGTAGCGGAGCCAATCTTGAACTCCTATAATCAGTTCCTTGATGGAAATTTCGTCTTCTTGGGGGGTGTATATAGGTTCTGTTGCCATCTTACTTACCTTAGCAGACTTACTACCACCGCCGCCAACGACGTGACCACACTGCCCATACTGATCCATGCTTGTACGCTAAGCGGCTCGCGCTCCGGTTTGGTAGGAACAATAATTTCGCTGCCGGGCTGTACCGGCGGATACCCCCAAAGTGAGCCTTGCACCGCACCGTTCGCGTGCTGTACGAATGTTTTCTGCTTGTGCGCCTTGGCGGTAAAACCGCCCGCTTGGTTGATGTAATATTTCAAGGATTTGCCCTTTTGATACACCACGCGGTTGGGATTGAGGACCTGACCGCGCACCGTCACGGTACGTAATTGCCGCGGCACGATGATGACATCTTCGTCTTCCAACGGGATGTCGTACTTGCGGTTGCCGTCAAGAATCTTATCGAGTTTGATCCCCACATAATCACTGAAAAACAAATCGGTGCTTTCACCTTCGGTTGTATTCTCGAGCGCCAGTTCTTGGATTTCGGTTTGTTCCCTTTCACGCGCCGCTAATTCGCGTTTTTCTTGGGGTGACAACGCATTCCCTCCCTGTGCTACCATCGCATCCGACGCCTTGCGCTGCAACGAAGCACCGGGTAAGTAAGCAAACTCTGTAACACCGCCCGCACGGCGGATCAGGTCGGAAATGGTTTCGTCTTTTTTCAGTAGCGCGTACTCGCCGGGCATGTTTACCTCGCCTTCTATGCGTACCATGCGCTGTACTTCATAGCCGGTGCTGGTATGCACACTCACGATATCAAACGGTTGTAATATGAAACCGGATTGCAACGCGGCTTCCCGACTATCGAATTCCACACGCACCAGCTCGGCCGTCGTAGAATCCTGCACATTGGTATTGACACGGATACGCCGGGCAACATCCACATATTCGATATTGGCCGCCTCAGCCAAGCCTCCGCTCATCTGGATGAGGCTACCGAGGGTCATCTGCTCCACATAGGGGAACTGCCCCGGCCGCCGTACTTGCCCGCTGATGGAAACGGTATATTCTTCGCGGAGGTCGAAAATCGAAGAAATGATGATGCGGTCTTCGCGTTGCAGCACCGGATTCTCGTCCGCATCGCCTGCCATCAACTCGTTGAGGTTAACCGTGATCAGCTCCTGCGTATTGTCGGGCTTCAACCGGTTGATGTAGGCACGCGCCATAAACGCATCTTCCTTGAGGCCATCGGCCTGCTGGATGAGTTCGCGGAGCGTAAGCCCCTCCGTAAGGGCGTATTTGCCCGGGCGGAATACCGCGCCTTCAATTTCAACGCGGTTGGCATAGCGGTCGAGTACCTCTTCTACAATATATTGGTCGCCGTTCTGCGGCGTATAGCTGGCGTAGTCATCGGCATAGATATCGGCCACACTGCGCTCCCGGTCGGTAATCTGCAGCACCTTTACCTTAGCGGTGTAGGCCTCGGGAGCGAACTCGCCGGCGAAACGCAACACATCGGCCAGCGACTCGCTAGGCAACGGCTCGAAGATGCCGGGGTTATTGACCAGTCCCTCCACGGAAACGTGCCGGTTAAACACCGGGATGTGGATCACGTCGCCGCTTTCCAGCCGCACATTGCCGGGCTGGATGCCCCGCGTGAGGAAATCGTACGCATCGATGGTTTCGACAACCTCGTTATTGCGGATAAGCTGGATGTTCCGATAGGTACCTTTGGCTGATGGGCCGCCAGCGGCATAAAGCGCATTGAACACGTTGGCTAACGAGGGCAAGGTATAGGTACCGGGGCGGGTAACGAAGCCCGTGAGCGTCACCTTGATGCTGCGGATATTGCCCAGCGTGAGCGAGAGCTGTGTACGGCCGGAGCTTAACTGCGGGTAGGTGGACGCCATCCGGTTCTTGATCTTGTCGCTCGCCGCCTCGATGGTGAGGCCGGCTACCGATACGATGCCGACGTACTCCACGTTGATGGTGCCTTCTTGCGATACAGGCAGCTCATAGCTGGCCACGTTGTCGCCGGTGAGGTCGAGCAGCAGCTGGTCGCCTGTGCCGATGACGTAGCCTTTGGGCGTGGGGATATTGAGGTTGGGCTCGAAACGGATATCGTTATTTCGGAACAGCTCGGATCCGAAAATGCGCAGACCGGTATCGGTGGGTTGTTGTTGGGCTTGATTGGTCATGCCGTCGACCAAATCAATTTCTTGGGTAACGTCACGGCCGCTGTCGTCGGGCGCAACAATATCGTTTGCCCGGGTGCCGCCCAGCTTCTGTTGCCGTACGGTGGTGAGGCGGTTGCGCAGTTTCTGCTGTTCGCCGGCAGCCATGCCGCGCTGCCCAAGGCTTTGGATCAGTTGGTCGTCGCTCAGCCCGCGCTTTTCCGCTTCGGTGATGATGCGCAGCACCTGCTCGTCGGAAAGCTGTTCTACTTTGACTTTGGAAACGTCAGGAATCTGGGTTTGGGCTTCGGCCGTGACTAACCAGAAAAGTCCCGTTAGCAATAAGAGGTATCGCTTCATCGATTTTGCTAATTGTATGTTATGTAACGTTCGAATGGGGCAAAGGTAGGTTTTTTTTTGCTTGTATGTTTTTTTCAACATGGCCGTTATTTCTTTTTGCCTACGCTTAGCCTCTCCGTCGCTTGCCGCGACATGGCTTGACACTTTTGTACCGGCAAAAGTGCCCAAAACCTCGCCGCTGGAATCTTTTGCTACCGTTGGTAGTGCTTCTCACTGCAAACCACAAGATTCCTAGGCGGCTTTTTCAGTGGAACGGAGGGCTTTTGCTGCTTGTATGATGGAAAGACCCTCGTACGATGTTCAACTTTGTTCTGGGTAGCGTTGTAGCGAAAACTGGGCCAAAGTTGTTTGATTGCTATTTTTCTTACGAATTTCCTGTTTGCTGGTTACTCTTCCTGCGAGACGTCATTTAATCAACTCACGAGCAGCGGGTGATGGCGCCTTTGTTGTTGCGGTTTTAATATAGAGCCCGACCTATTTATCGCCGTAATGTCCCCATGCAGAGACTACGGATACCGTTCACCTACCCCTGTGTACGGGGTTTCTGACAGCTCTTTAAAAATCCGTTCTAGTTTTCATCAAACTATTTTCTTTATCGGCTGATGAGAGCTCGATGTAAATAATGATTGCCTTATGCGTCAATATCATTCACATCTCGGTTTCGTATATTGGCTTGGTTGCCGGTTTTTCGGTGGCGAGCGAGGTGTTTCTTAGCTTCTTTTGAAACGTTTACAATATACTTTCCCATATATTATCAACGTCTTTGATTTCGGTAATCCTACCGGCCTTGATATCCGCGATCCCTCTTTCCATCAGCTGTAGATTTCCCGATTCAAGGAACCATTTATCCCCACTGGGGCTAGGGTTTCCCTGTGCTGAATAAGGGATACCTACGGCATCGAGTATCTTAAGCAGCATCTCGCGTTTGCTCTTGCTCTTTAATTCTATCGTTATCCGTTCCATATCCGTCAAATTTAAGCATTTTTTTGTAGTTTGCTTTTTTGCTTCCAGGGCAACCGCATTTAAAACTTGTCGTCATTGCGAAACTGTGTTGGGCGGTGCGAGTTGAAGCAATCTTCGACGAAAACAGATTGCTTTCCTTCGGAGCTGCTTCGCGGTCGCTCCATTTCACCGGCAAACGCTCTTGCTCGCAATGACGATTAATTGTTCCTGTTTTAAACGCGGTTGCCCTGTTTTGCTTCTTTGCATTTTGCTTTTCCGAAGCGCTCCGCTCACTGCTTTTCCGAAGCGCTCCGCTCACTGCTTTTCCGGCGAGACGTCAAAAGCATGTTAAGGGGTTAAATCCAATACTGGAAAAATATGGACTACGATTCCATATTTTTCCGATTTTTCCTTATATTTGCTTCATGATTCCCCGTGCTGCATCAGCAAAATTGAAACAGTTGGCTATGTTCTTCAAAGCCGTTGCCGTAATCGGCCCAAGGCAGTCCGGAAAAACCACCTTGGTACGTTCGCTTTTTACCGATAAACCGTATGTTTCGTTGGAAGATCCTGACACTCGACAATATGCATTGGAAGATCCTCGCGGATTTCTAGCCAACTATCCGAACGGGGCGATACTGGATGAAGCGCAACGGACACCAAACTTATTTTCGTTTTTACAAGGCATTTTGGATGAACGAAACAGGATGGGCGAATTTATCATCACCGGCTCGAATAACTTTCTTTTACAACAGAATATTACACAAAGCCTGGCAGGAAGAGTGGCCTATTTGCAGTTACTGCCTTTCGCTTTACAAGAATTATACCGCCATGATTCGCCGGAACTCGCCCATCAGGACACCCTCCTGCTAACGGGAGGGTACCCGCCGATACACGACTATCGTATCCCCCCGCAAGATTGGCTACCGAATTACCTTCGTACCTACATAGAGCGCGATGTACGACAAATAAAGAATGTAACCGATTTAATTGTATTTGAACGGTTTGTCCGATTGCTAGCCGGACGGTCCGGACAGGAACTGAACATCACTCCGCTAGCTGTTGAAGTAGGGGTAGACATCAAAACCATCCAATCATGGATAGGGATTCTCGAAAGCAGCTTCATCATATTCTTACTACGTCCTCATTTTAAGAATTTTAATAAAACCATCGTCAAACGACCGAAAATCTATTTTTACGACACGGGATTAGTCTGCTCCCTCTTAGGCATAACACAGGAAAAACAACTGGAAACCCATCCGTTGAGGGGAAGTATATTCGAAACATTAATCGTATCTGAATTAGTAAAAAAAAGGACAAATAACGGAAAGGAAATCAACCTCTATTATTGGCGAGATAAAACGGGCCGCGAAATAGACATCATCATTGATGAAGTTAATGATCTGATACCTGTAGAAATCAAATCTGGAAAAACCGTCCACCCCGACTTCTTCAAAAACCTACTGTATTGGATGAAACTCAGTGAAACCACAAAGGGTTTTATACTATATGGTGGAGACCAAGACCAATCGCGCAGCAATGGCATTATCGTAACGAGCTGGCGCAACCTTGCCCGCGAAGACCCGTTTTTAAACGCATAGCCAACAAAACCATTCAAAACCGGTACATTACCCCGAACTTCAGGTGCAGGTTGTTCTTATCCTGCGGGTCGAAGCCCCAATAGTCGCTTTCGTCGGCCGCGGCCTGGAAGTTATACTGGTAATTGTACGCATGGATGTACTGCAGGTGGGCATTGAAGATAAACTGCCCGTAATCCCACGAGCCATACGCCGCCAAACTCGCATCCACCCAATTGCGGCGGAAGTCTTTTACATACGTTACCACATAGTCTTCATCGTGTACCAAGCGTTGTACCTGCACGCCCAGCTGCTTCAGCCCATCCACCCAACTGGCCTGTACGGTTTGGCTGTTGCTGCCCGGCCCGATGCCTGCGCCCAGCATTTGTCCGCGGTGGGTATAACCATCACGGACCTGATGGTGCACATACCACGGCGCGGCAGACCGTATCCCCCGGGTATTGCTTACGGCCATCTGGGTCACCTCGCCCGCCAGTTGCAAATAACCGCCCCAGCGGTTATACAGCGGCACCAGCTTGCGCAGGCCGAACGTGTACGCTCGGGTATGGTCAAGCTGGGTCATGCCATCCCGCGCATCCCAATTGTGGTCGTTCTTGGCATACTCGCCGTAAAACTCCACGTGGGCCTTGGGCACCACGTACCGGAAATAGAACGAGAGCATCTGGTCTCGGGGAACGTCATCGTTCGCATTGCTGTCAGTTGCCAGTTTATTTTTACTGAACGCCTCCAGGAACGGGGCGTAGTAGGCCAGTCCGCTGCCCATATCTTTTTGGTTGGTATTGTAGGTGCGGATAAACCCGAGCGATAGGCCCGGCGTCCACTTGGGCTGGTAGTTGAGGTGAAGCCCCGAGAAGTACCGCCAACCTTCGGGTTTGGTCCGCGCATACTGCTGGTGGGTGGCGGTATCGCCCAGCAGGGAGGAAGGGTAGCCCGACTTCCGCAGGTGGCCGCCCACGATCTGGAACTCGAACGCCCCGATGTAGGTTTTGATGGGTTTGGCGCTGTTGAGTGTGACGTGGTTGAAGCCCGGCGCCGTATTGCTCATCAGGATGGAATTGTGCAGGCCGGGGCCCCACCACAGGTTTTCGGTGGAGAAGCCAACGGACACCGGGTCGAGCGTGAGCCGGATGCTGCTTTGCCCCAGGTAGGCCTTCGTATAGCTGCCGTTGCCGAAGCGTTCGGGGAGGTCGATGCGGTTGCCGAAATAACTATACCAGGTCCGATCCGGCCCCGCCTCGCCGCCAAACCCTTCATATACCCGGTTCTGGGCGGCCACAAGCTCGGGCCGGAACTGCACGCTGAGCCAGCGGTACTTCGCAAAGAAGCCGGTACTGAGGTAGGTCTGCAGGCCCCGTGCGGGGATCATCGGCCCATCATTCCACCCGTAGGGGTAGGCCGTGTTGAGCTGGTTTTGCCACACCACGGGCAGTAGCTGCAGGTAGCCGTGGCCGTCGTCGCTTTGCCACACCACGTCGGTGTGGCTTTCGTCGGGGTAATGCAGGTATTCGTGCTGCTGCAATGCCTGGGCCGTGAGCGGCCGCAGGCTGAAGGAGATGGCCGGGTCTACCTCGCCCAGCAGCTGCTGGCGGCGGTAATAATCTTCCAGCACGGGGAATCCCACCGGGAGGGTCTGCGCCTGCAACGCCGTGCCGGCCAATACCCATAACATCGCCATGCCGGCGCTTCTTTTTAATTCATCGTATCCGATCTTCATGGCGAAAACTTAAAATCGATAGGCGAAGCCCAGTCGCATGAGAAAATTGTTCTTGTCTTGCGGGTCGAATGTCCAGAAAGGCTTACCCACGGGTTGGCTAAACTGGTGCCGGTAGTTGTAGCTGTGCACGTTTTGCAGGGTGAGGTAGGTGAGGAAGCCGTCGAAATCCCACTCGCCCTGCAGCGACCAGCCGAAGTCTACCCACGACTTGCGGATATCGGCCACATACATATAGAAAAAGTCTTCGTTGTGCACGTATCGCTCCAACGAGAAGCCGATGCGCTTGAAGCCGCGTACCCAGCCCACGCTGGCGGTCTGCACGTTGCTGCCGGGGCCGATGCCCGCGCCCAGCACCTGCCCGCGGTGGGTATAGCCATCGCGCACCACGGGGTGCGTATACCAGGTGGGGTACTGCCGGTACAGACCCCGTGCAAAATAGGTGTTGTTCATGGACAGCTCGGTAGCTTCGGCGCCCAGCTCGAGGTAGTCGCCCGGGCTGAAGTACAGCGGTACCAGCTTGCGGAACCCCAGCACGTAGCCACGCGCGTACGACGGCTGCACCATCCAGTCGCGCCCGTTCTCGGCCTTGCGGCTGCGGCCATATTCGCCATACACCTCGAGGTGGCCGGCGGGCATGGCCCAGCGGAAGAAGACCGACCCGTAGCGGTTGCGCACATCGCTGCTGGTCCGCTCTACGCCATCCACATCCACGTAGGTGGCCTCTTTCACGTTCGGCTTGAAGAAAGGAAGGTAGTCGCCCACGCCCTTCATGTTATCCGTATTGACCACGAACGAGCGGATGACACCCAGCGAGAGGCCCGGCACCCATTTGGGCTGGTAGCTGGCCACGAAGCCCGAAAAGTAGCGGTCCACGTCGGGCTTTTCGATGTAGTACATTTCGTCGTGCTTGCTATCGGGCGTGATGGACACGGGGAAGCCCGATGCCTTGAGCGTGCCGCCCACGAGCTGCCCCTCGAACGAGCCGATGCCGGTCTGTACCGGCTTGCTGGTGTGCACGGTGAAGTGGGGGAAGCCCTGGGCATTGTTGCTCATCAGCAGGGCGTTGTAGCGCCCCGGGCCCCAGTAGAGGTTTTCCGTCGAGAAGCCGAAACTCACGGCGCCGAAGGTGGCCTTCAGGCTGGTTTGCCCCAGCAGCAGGCGGGTGTATGCCGACTTGCCGAAATATTGGGGCTGATCGATGACGTTGCCGATGGCGCGGTACCACTCGAGGCCATAGCCGGGGGCGTTGCCGACGTCCTCGTATTTCTGGTTGGCGGCGTACACCACCTCGGGACGGAACTGCAACGTAAGGAAACGGTATTTGGCCACCAGTCCGCCGTAGAGACGGAACTGCCCACCGCGCGTGGGCACGAGGGAGCCATCGTTCCAGCCATAGGGGTAGGCGCTGTTGAGGTTGTAGTCCAGCCCGGCCGGCAGCACCTGCACGTACCCATCGTCATGGGGGAAGTAATGCAGGTAGCTTCGGTCGCCCAGCACCCCTTCGGGATCATACACGTTGGTTTGCCCGAGGGCCTCGGCCGTGAGCGGCCGTACGCTAAAGGAAATGGACGAATCTACCTCGCCCAGCAGCTGCAGCCGCCGGTAGTAATCTTCGAGCACGGGGCTGCCCACGGGTAGCGTCTGTGCCCATACACTTTCCTGGAAAAGTACGAGCAGGCACAGGCCATAGAGTAAATATCTGATGCGCATAGTTAATAATGTGCCTACAAAGAAGCAAAAAACATTCCATTTATGCAGCAGGTTGCTTTTTGCCTTTTTGCCTTTGGTGCTTTTTGCCTTTTTGCTTTTTTGCCTTTTTGCGGTTTGCGGTTTGCTTTTTTGCGTTATTTCAACTGGTCAACAGGTGGTAGTGGCGCTTTCAATACAAAAATCCGAATAGCCACAAGGGTATCTTATGGCCGTGACCGATTTCGAGGTTTTAATAGCTAAACCAATAGTTGATTTTGACCATGAAGGCATTGGTGGCCGGCAAGGCCAGCATCCGGTCGAGGTTATGCTCCCACCCGGGCTGGTAGATGGCGTCCTGCTGCGACCGGTTATGCTGCCATACCACGTAGAGTGTGGAGCCGGGGAGGTATTCCCACCGGGCCACCAGGTTGGAGCGGAGTTCGTTGAAACTGAAGTCTGGCTGGGCGAAGGCCAGCTCGCCGTCGGCCAATGGCCGGAACCGGTCGGCATAGCGGCGCGCCCGGGTATCCGTTGCCCGCTTGAAGTCGCTGTATGTTGCCACGGAAGTGAATGGCGAGCCGTAATACTGGATGGAGATATCGGGGGTAACGTTGACCTGCATGTTCAGCGTAACGCCATAGGTCCGCTGCTTCATCAGGCCCATCACGTAGGTGGTTTCGCCCGCCGCCGATGCCGACGGGACGCTGCCGACGTACTGCAGGTTATCTTTATTCCAGGCGTAATCGAACTGCCCTGCCAGGCGCATGTGGTTGCCGATGCGGAAGATGACGCCCGGATGCACCTGGTTGTAGCCGGTCTCCTCGGCCAGGTAAAGGCGGCCCTCATAAACCAGCTTGTACACCACCCGTTTCGCGCGGTCGGTGCCCAGGCTCACATGGGTCCCGAAGTTGGGGCCGTACCGCAGATCGGGGCCGCCCCGCAGCCGGCGGCTATCCACCGTGTGCCAGTTGAAGGTCTCCTTCACATCCATTTCCATCCGGCTGCCAATGCTGAGGCTGCGCCAGCGCAGCGCCACATCGTTATTGACGGCATCGCCGCCATAGTTCCATACGTTCCGTTGCGTGAGGTTGATCCCGGCAAAGCGGAAAGGCCCCCACGGGTCCGTTTTGCGGAAGGCGATTTCGGTTTCATTGAGTTTATAGTCCGACTGCTTCATGTACCCTACGTCGTTGAGGTCGAACCCCGGCGACGACCAGCTGAACAGCTCGGAGAAGTTCCACTGGGCATTCCCCTTTTTCCCCACCTTCACGTAGCCACCGGTACCCTGCATGGAGCGGCTACCGGGGTTGAGGCTGAGGTAATCGGCCCCCGATGCGCGATGGAAATAGTGGACGGCATTCGTTTTTGTTTTGAGCAGGGCCGCCGGCGACCCGTGCAGCGTGCTGAACATCCCCTTCGCATCGATATAGTAGAGGCGATTGGCGAAATATTGGGTGATGTCTATCCCCGCAGTGAAGGCATTCCCCACGAGGGCATCGTGCAGGTGGTCTTCCGTGAGGTTGCGGTTTACCGCAGTAACCATGCCGCCGAGCAGCGTGTTGCCATCCCAGTTTTTCTGGATGCGCGCTACCGTATAGTTGGTGAGGGGTTCGGTAACTTCCCTGCCGCGCACGCCGTTGCGCATCACTTGGGACGAGGTTCGGGCGGTGACACTCTCCAGCAGCCCGATGGTGAGCCCCTTCCGGTTGGTGCCCGTCAACTTGAGCGCGCCGATGATGGGGATGAAGTTGGGGGTACTGGCAAAGTTTTCCCGCTGGTCGATATCAGCGGGCTGATACGAGGGCATGGCGCCGATGCGGCGCGAGTAGAACATCAGGCCACCGTCGTTGTTATCGAATTCGAGGATGTGTTTACCTTCCAGGAAAAAGGGGCGCTTTTCGTCGTAGAACACTTCATAGGCCGACAGGTTCATCACGGACGGGTCTACCTCCACCTGGCCGTAGTCGGGGTTGAAGGTGAGGTCGAGCGTGAAATCCTGCAAGGCCACCTTGGCGTCGAGCCCGGCGCTGCCCCCCCAGCGGCTGCCCTGTTGGAAGGGGCTGCCGGCAATCTGCGGCTCCACGGTGAGCTTACCCATGGCGTAGGGCGCGAATTCGACACCCCGGGGCTTGGGTAGATCGGTCATGCCATGCATTTCGCCGAACGAAAAGACATGGCCGTTGTTCTTGATGGGGATAAGGCTCCAGTTCTGCACCTCGTTGTTGCGCCGGATGATGCGCCTGACATGCAACCCCCAGATGCCCTCGGTATCTTGCTGGTTATACCGCAGTTGGCTGAACGGGATGCGCAGCTCGGCGGTCCAGCTCGAATCGGGCAGGTTGATGTGCGTGCGCCCTTCCCACACGGCATTCCAGCTCAGGTTCACGGAGAGTTTGTCCGTTACGGTGAGGTCGGTCTTGTTGCCGCCGAGGTTGATGTTGAATTCCGGCGCCACGCGGTAGTCGTGGTACGTATCGAAAGCGATGCTGACCAGGTCGCCGTTGCTGTTGTCATCCCGGTTGCCGATAAAGGCATTCATCGTTTCCGGATGCTCATCCTTGCAGTACACGCCGATGTAGATGGCCTGGTCGTCATAGAAAATCTTCATGCGTGTCCACGAACCCGTGTGTACCCGTTCGAACGGGATGACCTGCGAAAATCGCTCCGACCATTCGCCGGTATGCTGCCATACGGTTTCGTCGAGCTTCCCGTCGATCTGCGGGCGCACGGAATCGAGCTTGGTGATACGGTACACGCGCTTGTATGCGTCTTCGAACGTTACTACCGCGGTTCTTTCATCTTGTGCCCGGGAAACCATGCAGGCAGAAAGGAGAAGCACCGTAATTAGGTATCTCGTCATGTATATGTGTTATGGACAGGAATTATACGGGGCCTATGACACCCGCTCAAACTTATAGGGATACACCTTGCCGGCAGCCCATTGCGCTACGTAGAGGTTTTCATCGCGGTCTACGCATACATCATGCGGATGCACAAACAACGGCGTTTGCTGCGCCATGGGCTGGAGCTGATCGCCGACGTACTTCGGGGCCGTACCCCCGATATTGCTCACCACGCGGTTGTGCTGGTCTAAGATGGTAACGAAGCCACTACCGGCGGTGTCCATATCGGGCGAACGCAACACCGCGGCATACAGGTGGTTGCCATGTATGACGGGCCGGCATACGCAGGCGCCCGGCAATGAAATGATTTCCATGAGCTCGCCCGCCAGCGTAAACCGCTTGAAACATTGGCGCGGCCGGTCGGTAACCAGCAGCGTAGGGGTAGCGGTACGGTGGTCGATGCATACCCCATGGGCAGTCTCAAAGTATTGGTCGCCCTCGCCCTTGCCGCCGAACCAGCTTTTGAGCTTGCCCTCGGCGCTGTATACCATCACATACTGCTTGCCATACCCATCGGCTACGTAGATATCGCCATTGGGAGCCACGGCGGTCTCGGTGGGCATAAATGCCTCGGCTTTGTCGTACAGTCCCGATTCAAGCGGCACGTCGAGTGTCCACAGCACCTTCCCTTCCAGGGTGGTTTTATACACCTGGTGCTTAGCGGTATCGGTGATGAGCAGGAATTCATCGCGCCCTTCGCCGGCCAGGGTGAGCCCGTGGGCGCCGGGGAAATCATGGCCCCAGCTGCTGACCAGCTTGCCACGGGTGTTGTACACCAGTACATTGTTTCGCGTTTCATTGGTGAGCAGCAGGATGCGCCCGCGACGGTCCTGCACCATCTCGTGGCAGTCGTTTACGGGGTGCTTGGCGCTATCGAGCACGCCCCAGCCTTTTACTTGCTTATAGGTCATGCCGTGGTGGCCATACACAGTATCCGTGGTGGCGCCGAAGGCGTTGATGACCGGCGCGGCGGCCAGTGCCGTGGTGGCCGCGGCAGATTGGGCAATGAAGGTTCTTCTGTTCATATAAAGTACTTGCTGGCTGCTAAAGTAACTTTTTTAGGCGGTTTTTCAAACCGCTTCCTTTACCAGCCATGCGATATAATGAGGCAACATCGTTGTAGCATAGTATGGCACATTGAGCAGTGTATAGGACTTTCCGCTCGGTGTGACAGCATGTTCCAATCGGAAAACCCCGCCGTAAATACGGACGGCAAACGGATGGTCGGCGGCTTGGACAAACTGATGCAATGATTTAAGGCTACCCGTGGCACCAGACTTGATTTCAATTGGAATCAAAAAGCGCTGATAGACAAAAAGGAGATCAACCTCCGCGCTGGATTGCGCTTTCTGTCGCACCCAGAATGGCGGTTTGTTATCCGTTTGCTGTTGCAGCGAAATCAACTCCTGTGTAACCAAATGAGGGATAATCACGTTTTTCCAAGTTTAACGTAATCGTGTGTTTGTACGTGGATGCAAAATCCCGTACCAGGGTGGTCTTCCCCACTTGCCTGGCACCCCGTATTATTTGTAACAAAATAAGGGGTGATTTATTCAAAAATTGTAACAAAATAAGGGGTGATACTGTACCTACCGATCGGCCACGCGGCTCTCCCTGAAATCGATGGTGACGTCGTCGGCTGCTAATACAAAAATCCGAATAGCCACAAGGCACGATCCATGCCTGCTACCTGGCTGAAATCTTTCTTGGCGCTTTTTCGTGCAACGTTTCCATAAAATGTCCTCAACGAAAGACAAAAACAATAAAAATTGTCCTAAACTGAAAACGTTTTGCAGTTTAGTTTCCGCTCCGCGGGAGAGGATACACCCATTCAAAAACAACAAAATCCGATAACGGTTGTTCTATGGACAGAAGCGTTACGCCAAAAACAAGAGCTATGAATGTAAAGCGAATTTTCGGCACCATCCTTACCGTGTTGGGTATCGGGGGCCTCATTTACACCGGCGCCATGGTGGTACAGCAGACCGGCGGCACCCGCGAGCTGATCGTTGTAGGGGTCATCGGGCTCATTTTCTTCCTATCGGGTATTTCGTTGGTGCGCAACACCCGGGATAAAGAATAAGCGCAGGGGTTATCTATCGGCCACCACTTTATATGTGGGGTCTTCGGCCAGCGTTACCACGATGATGCCTTCGGCCTTCTTAAGCTTGCTGCGGCAATCGTCGCTCAGGTGTTTCAACACCACATGCTTGCCCGCCGCTGAATACCGGGCGGTGATCTTGTTGAGGGCGTCGATGGCACTCATATCCGCCACGCGGCTCTCCCTGAAATCGATAACGACATCGTCGGGGTCGTTCTCTACGTCGAACTTTTCCAGGAAAGCAGTCACCGAGCCGAAAAACAGCGGCCCATAAATCTCGTACACCTTAGCGCCCGTGGCATCAATGTGCTTGCGTGCGCGGATGCGCTTGGCATTGTCCCACGCGAATACCAGGGCAGCCACGATGACCCCTACCAGTACCGCCAGCGCGAGGTTGTGCAGCACAATGGTGATGACAGCCACGAGGACGCCTACGAAGATATCGGATTTGGGCATTTTATTGATGATGCGCAGCGACACCCACTCGAAGGTACCGATGGCGACCATGACCATTACCCCCACCAGCGCAGCCATGGGAATGCGTTCGATGACCGGGGCACCCACCAAAATGATGAGCAGGATGGTAACGGCGCCGATGATGGCCGCAAGGCGGGCACGCGAACCGGCATTGAGGTTTACGAGCGTTTGTGCCACCATGGCACAGCCGCCCATGCCGCCAAAGAACCCGTTGACTACATTGGCGGTGCCCTGTGCCACCGCTTCGCGGTTGGCGCTGCCCCGCGTACGGGTGATCTCATCGACCATGGATAGCGTGAGCAGCGACTCCACCAGTCCCACGCCGGCCATCACCAGCGCAAAGGGGAAGATGATCTGCAGGGTCTCGAGCGTAAACGGCACCATGGGAATGTGGAAGGCGGGGAATCCACCCTCGATGCTGGCGATATCGCCCACAGTTTTGGTCTCGATACCGAACCCCAGCACCAGGCCGAATACCACCAGGATGGCCACGAGCGAGGCGGGGATGGCCTTGGTAAGGCGCGGCACCACCAGCACGATGGCAATGGTAAGTAGCGTAAGCCCGCCCATGATGTACAGCGGGGTGCCGGATAGCCACGTGGTGATGCCACTGCCATCGGCAACCTTGAACTGCTCGAGCTGTGCCATGAAGATGATAACGGCCAGGCCGTTCAGAAAGCCGTACATGACCGGCTGGGGAATGAGCCGCACGAATTTGCCCAGGCGGAATACGCCAACGAGGAACTGGAGCAGCCCCGCGAGGGCCACGGCAGCAAACAGGTATTCGACGCCATGGGCCTTGCTGAGCGCGATGAGCACCACGATGGTAGCCCCCGCACCACCCGACACCATGCCGGGCCGCCCCCCGAGGATGGCGGTAACCAAGCCCATCAAAAAGGCGGCGTACAGCCCCGTGAGGGGCGATAAGCCGGCCAATATGGCAAACGAAAGCGACTCGGGGATCATGGTCATGGCCACGGTGAGCCCGGCCAGGATCTCGGTTTTGTAGTTTACCTTTTGCTTAAGATCGAATAGTTGTACGTATGCTTTCATGCTGCCGCGTTAAGCGCGCAAAGGTACGTTTATTCAGCAATTTATGATTACTTCGCTGCTTCTTCAATGAGCTCCGGGCATTCGCCGTGGTTTTTATAGGCAGTGATGTATTGTTTCATCCATTGGTAATATTGGTCGCCATGGCCACCTTCCATGGGCTCAATGTCGCGGCTGTACTGCTCGTCGTAGTTGTCTACGAAGCGGGAGTTGCCGTCGTCGTCCAGAAACCGCTGTGCGGCCCATTCGTTCCACCAGGTGATGGTGATCACCTTGGGGCGGTGGGCGAACGCCCGTGTCCACTGTTGGTAGAAGAAACGCCCATGGTCGCGGCCGTGTGCGGTGGGCTCGGTCATGTAGGTCTCTTGCGTGGCCGTGCATACGGCCATTTGCTCCACTTCGCCATCGGCACCGTAGGCAGGTACATTCTCGGTATTGAGGAAACTCCATTCTTCGGGCGCAGGCTGCTGGTTGAGCCCCCACATCTTCCTTACGGTGAATGTTTGGGGTGGATGGGCAATCATTGACGTAGCCAATGCGAGGGGCTTGCCTTCCCAGTATACAAAGCAGTCTTTGTAGGTTTCGTTCGTGTAGAACTCTTCGTAGGTTTTCTCCATCACGGACCAACCCTTTTCTTCGTTCACGCTGCTCCAAAACACCAGGTAAGGGGTTTCCTTACCTTCCTTGCGCATGGCCACCATCACGTCGAGGATGGCCTGGCAGGGCATGGAGATGAACAGGTCCCAGTCGTCCGTTTCGGCCCAGGCTACGCTGGCGTTGGTGTTGTCGATGATGATGAAGTCTACGCCGGCCTCGGCCAGCCAGGTCATGTGCTGCCGGATGACTTCCTTATCGTGGCTGCGGTAATAGCCCAGTGCGGGTTTGGCCCAATAGTGGAATTGGTGCACACCGCCCCACTCCTGCCTGCCCGCCAGGACCTCGGCGATGTTGGGTGGGTTGGGCTCTTCGGTGCCAGGCCCCAGGATTTTGGTGAACCAGGTGGAATAGCAGATGGAGATGATGTCTGACTTGTTGGTGATATCGAGCCCATAGGACACTTCCGCGATCGTATCTTTTCCGATGATGACGTTGTCGTCTTCTTTCTGGCCCGAGGAACAACCCGCGAATAGGAAGGTGCTGAGGAGAAAGGTAAAGAGGGCGTTGAATACAAATTTCATGCACGAATGTATCGGAATACGGGTGATACGGCAACCTGCACTGTCGGGTAATAAAGCCGGCTATGCCGCCGCTATTGGCGGCGGCATAGCCGGCAACAAGGTGTTTACCGCACCGTAAGGGGAACCTTTTCGATGAATGTACGGCCGAACATATCGGTTGCCCGCACCTCGATGGTGTGGTTGCCGGCCTGGAGCTTCCGGTTGGCCACGTTGAGCTTCCACAGGTGGTTGCTGATGGCCGGGTCGCCCGGCTTCCGGCCCTCCCAGATGGTCTCGGCCTGGTCCCACGCCACGCGCTCGGCGACGAAGGTGGGGTCGAATTCTTCCACCCGTTTCATGGTTTGCCACTTGCCGTTGCCGATGCGCACCTGCACCGTATCGGTGGCACGGCCCATGTAGAAGTTGGCATAGATGCTGATGGACCCTTTGATACCGGCTGCGGCGACCTTGGGCGCATAAATGCCGATCTGGTGCGTAGCGGATTTGCCGGCCACTTTGTAGTCGATTTGGTATTGGTTGCCATCGAAGCGGACGAGCGCGTAACCCTTGGGGGTGCCGTCGGCCATCATGGAAGCGGGCACGCCCGTCTCGTTGAAGCGCCCGCTGTACCAATTGCCCGACGTGGTGCCGGCGTTATAATGGTGGTGCGGCTCATCGCGCAGCCAGCCGTGCTCGGCCGTGAGGAAGAAATGGGATTGCCGGTGGGTGTGGGCCGAGAACGAAAGGGTGTGGGCAAACGGCTGCAACAGCTGGAAGAGCCGCTCGCGGTCTTCCTTCCGGAAGGAGCTGTTATGCGAAAACGGGATGTGGAAGGCCAACACGACGAGGTGGTCTTTGGGCACGAACCGCAGGTCGTTCTCGATGAAGGTGAGCTGCTGCTCGGTAAGCCCGCCCCAATACCCATCGCCATCGCGCGGGTCGGGATAGACGATATCATCCAGCACGATGAAGTGTACTTTGCCTTGGTTGAAAGCATAGGTGCTGGGCCCGAAATGGGCTTCGAACGCTTCGTCCGACAGGGAGTCGGCGGTGACATCGAAATTGATGTCGTGGTTGCCCATCACATTGTACCACGGCACACCCACCTGTTTAGTGGCGGCAATATAGGGGTTGAAGAGGTCGGGCCGGTTGCCGACCAAGTCGCCCAGGCTCATGCCGAATACATAGCCCTGCGCCCCGCGCAACTCGGCGATGACGCCCTGTTCGTAATAGCGCACCTCGTCTTCGGTATACACCTGCGGGTCGCCGAACAGGATCATCTTAAAGCTGTCGCCCATGTTATCATTCTTCACCAGGGGGAAGTTGATTTCCTTGGGCAGCGGACCGGTAGGTGCTACGCCCGCATACTTGAGTTGGGGCGATCCTTCCGGCTTGTGGATATAGAAAAAGCGGGGTAGCTGGCTGTCGCTTACCGGCACATCGTAGTTTCCCGGCTTGATGACGGCAATGATCTGGTCGTTGCCCACCGGCAATTCATAACGCCCCTTCCCGTCGGTTTGCACCACTTGGATGCCGTTGGTTACCGATACGCCGGCGATGCCTTTTTCGCGCCGCTCTTTGGTGCCATTTTGGTTCCGATCATCAAAAACCACCCCTTTGGCAAGGTGCTGCGCCAACGATGGCCAGGACCAGAGCAATAAACCGATGGCGAGGTAGAACGCTTGTTTCTTCATTTACTTTTATTTTAAACTGTTATTGGTTAATTTTACTTTCCTTCAGTTTCATTTCGTTACAAAGAAACAAATTTCATGTGCATTTAGTATGAGGTTTACGTAAAAAAATGATGAAGCGCTCTATGCCGCGGGGCATGGCACTTGGCATGCACCCAAGTGCCCAAGGTGCTTTGGCTTGCCTGCTTCGTTGCAACCCGTTGCCGCATGCGCCGCAGCAAACCGAAGCCACCCCGCTGCGCGGGCCATGCCCTTCGTTCGTCGGTTCGCTGGATGTGCGGTGGCTGCGCGTGGTAGCCTCGGTGGGGCATGCCTGGCGGCCGGTTGCTGCCTCCGCAGGCTAGGCCGTCCGCGTTCGGAGGCAGGATCGGCCTTGGCGCAGTTGGACGTGCAGGCCGCGGGGGTGCGTTGCGGAAACGATGGGGTCGGCAACCCAACAAGCGGAACCCCGCCATCACGCAGGCAGTGTGCGAAGGCGGCCTAGGGTTCGCACCGTTGCACCAACGCGCAGCCGGAACGACAAATGCGGCACCGCCTTGATTTTTGCCAAACTTTTGATCAAGCAAAAGTTTGTTACCTCCGCGGCATACAGCGGAAAGAAAAAAATCACTTCGCGGCAGCCCCGTTTGGCTCTTTGCAATAGCATCCATCCGGAGGCAGGATCGGCCTTGGCGCAGTTGGACGTGCAGGCCGTGGGGTGCGTTGCGGAAACGATGGGGTCGGCACCCCAACAAGCGGAACCCCGCCATCATGCAGGCAATGTGCAAAGGCGGCCTCGGGTTCGCGGCGTTGCACCAACGCGCAGCCGGAACGACAAATGTGGCACAGCCTTGCCTTTTGGTTCTTTGGGGCAAGCCAAAGAACGAAGCCCTGTCGCGGCCAGCGACGGAAAGCCTTGCGGGCAAAGGCAAAAAAGACGTATGGCTAGAAAATTGCCATATACAACGAATACAACGAAGTGACCATGATGAGGCTCCCGACCGCAAAGAATAGTGTCTTCTTGGTGACCTTTTTGGTGATATATGCGCCGAGGGGAGCGGCCAATGCCCCACCCAAGATAAGGCCCAGTATGATCTGCCAACTGTGGATACCCGTGAAGTAAATCAATACCCCCGCGGTGAAATAGGTGACGAAAAATTCGGCCGTGTTGACGGTGCCGATGATGGTACTCGGGGTATTGCCCTTGCGGATGAGGTTCGACGTAACGATGGGTCCCCACCCGCCGCCGCCAATGGCATCGAAAAAGCCACCGAAGGCTGCCAATAATGACGCCCCTTTGGTGTTTTCACGGGTCTTGAGGTTCTTCTTGAATGCTTTGAGCAGGATCAATACGCCCAAAA
Source organism: Parapedobacter sp. (assembly GCF_053550995.1). Taxonomy (NCBI): domain Bacteria; kingdom Pseudomonadati; phylum Bacteroidota; class Sphingobacteriia; order Sphingobacteriales; family Sphingobacteriaceae; genus Parapedobacter; species Parapedobacter sp. The sequence goes on along the minus strand of NZ_JBMQOC010000113.1, from coordinate 16,425 downwards.
TGAGGAGGTAAGCATTGATGTAGGGCTTGATGACATGGCCATCGATGACCGACCCCAATATAAAGGCCCCTAACGAGGAAAAAATAACCCCCGGAATGACCAATTTGAAAAACAGGGACTTGTTGAAGTTGCCGAACCGGATGTGCGAGAGCCCCGAAACACCGGTGGTAAAGATCTCGGCCGTGTGGACAGCCGCAGACGCCAACCGCGGCGACAGCCCGTAACTGAGCAGCACGGCACTGGAGGTGGCACCATAGGCCATGCCCAACGCACCGTCTACCATCTGTGCCACGAACCCCGCCAACATAAACCAAAAGAAGGTTTCGTCGAAAAGCAGGTCTTTCGTACTGGCATAGGGAAGGTACTTGACCACCACGATGGCTACCAGTGCCAATTTCATCAACACAATCCCAATGGAAATATGCCGGGTTGTGATCCGTTTCATCCGCCGAATCGAGTATGCTTGGACCCTAGCGAATGGACTCATATACTTCTATTTACAGTTGTACTCATATGGTATTTCAATGACCCTGCTGGTGCGCGGCTCGCCCACAGACCATGGTATCACCCGGCAAATATATAAATACAGCACAAATTCTACCTAATAAGTAGAGTATTATTTTGAAAAAATGTGTTTTTATAGCCGGCATAACCCCTGGGGCAAGGATAGCCAAAGCGCGGCACAACCTGCAAAACAACGACACTAAAATGTAAAAACACGGCACAAAAAGAGGAATGTTGCGTCTTTTTTTAAAAAACATGCACAAACATGCGATTTTTTGAAAACTATTTGCTACCATTGCGTAGTATTTCATTCCGTGTGGAATTGCGCACGCAATGGAAGCCAATGAGGACCTTATGATTGTATAACTTAAATTGTGTTCATGTGAAAAAGCAAAACCTGACATTTACACTTACCTTTTTGTTCTTGTGTTGCGCAGCCCTGGGCTATGCACAAACGAGAACGATTACCGGTACGGTGTATGACCAAGCAAACGAACGCCTTTCTGGCGTGACGGTGCGGGTGGCGGAGTCATCCACCCAAACGTCTACCGACGGCAATGGCAACTTTACCATCAACGCACCGGAAACGGGTTCGCTCGTTTTTACGGCTGTGGGCTTCGAAACACAGACGGTGCCGATCGGTACACGCACGACGCTGGCCATTACCATGGTACCCAGCGTACGCGACCTGGGCGAAGTGGAGGTAACCGCCGAATTCGGCATGAAGCGCGCCGGCCGGGCCATCGGCTCATCGGTACAGCACATCGATGGCAGCACGATCAGCGAATCGGGGCGCGATGCTTTCATCACCGCACTGGCGGGCCGTGTGCCGGGATTGAACGTAACGTCTACCAGCGGGGCACCGGGGGCTTCTACCACCGTCGTGCTGCGAAACATCACCTCCATATCGGGCAACAACCAGCCCCTGTATGTGGTAGACGGGGTACCGATGAACAACAGCACATTCGACCCGATCAATATGGCGGGCGCGGGTGGCGATTCGTACTCGGTACGTAACCTCGACTTCTCGTCGCGGGGCAACGACTTCAACCCCGAAGACATCGAGTCCATCACAGTACTGAAAGGTGCGGCCGCTGCTGCGCTGTACGGTTCTGATGCCTCCAATGGGGCCATCATCATCACCACCAAGAAAGGCACCGCCGGCAAAGGACGGATAACCTACAGCAACTCCTTCAAATTCGACAAGGCCTACGGCTATCCGGAGATGCAGGATAAATACGCCAACGGATACTACGGCACCACCAACTATTACTACCAAGGTAAATATGGCGGGCTCTACCCCGAAGGTGTACCCATCTACGACAACATTGCCGCCGTGCTCCAAACGGGCTACACCAATAAACACAACGTGTCCGTGGATGCCGGCAACGACCGGGCCACCATGCGGGCCGGCTTCTCCTACCTGGGGCAGGAAGGGGTGATCAAGACCACCGACTACAGCCGGACCAACCTGAGCTTGGCCGGACAGGCCGAGATTACCGACTGGCTGAAGTTCGAAGGCAGTATGCAATACACCCGTACCGGCAACCAAAAGGTGCTTCGCGGCACGGACGGCCCGCTGCACCGCGCCATGCTGTGGCCCGTGGTGGATAACATGCTCAACTACCTCGACGCCGATGGCAGCCACATGCGGGTGGCCGACTATTACCTCGACACCGACCTGCTGAACCCCTTGTTCATGCTGAACAAGAACAAGTACTTCGATAAGTCCGACCGTTTCCTCACCAACGTGGCGCTCAACCTGACGCCGGTGAAGAATACCTTCGTACGTGGACAGGTGGGCTGGGACGTGGGCATGCAGACCTTCGAAACCTCGCACCACCCCTACTACCAAGCCAATAACGCCGGCTCGGGGCAGTATAATTTGATACAGGCCAACTTCTCCGACCCCACCATCAATATCCTGGCAGGCTACAACAATAGCTTTCTCGACGATAAGTTCTCCTTTTCCGGCCAAGTGGGCTACCACCAGCTGGAAAATGCCGTAACCCGGCAAGCGACCTACGGCACGCGTTTCGTGGTGCCCGACTTCCAATCGATCAACAACACCGACCCGGCTACGCAAACGTCCACACAGCGCAATACGAAGCGCCGTATACAGGCATTTTCGGGTCAGTTCGAATTCGGCTACAACAACCTCGCGTTCATCACACTGCGGGCACGGAACGACTGGTCGTCTACGCTACCGAAGGACAACAACCGCTATTTCTATCCCTCCATCGAGGGATCGCTCATTGTGTCCGACCTGCCCTTCATGAAATCTATCGAGGCCATCAATTACCTGAAGCTGCGCGGATCGCTGGCGCAGGTGGGCAAGGATGCCGGTCCGCTGGAAATAGACCCCCAACTGGAGGCTACCGAATTGACGGGCGGCGGGTTCAAATACGGTTTTACCGGCCCGAACCCCAACCTGCGGCCCGAGATGACCACCGCCCACGAGGCGGGCCTGGACATCCAGCTCTTCAATAGCCGGCTGAACGCGAGCTTCACCTATTTCGGCACACGCAACGAAGACCAGATCGTGAAGGGCTTCCGCCTGAGTTACGCCACGGGCTTCGTGCTGAACACCATGAACGTAGGATCGTTCAAGACCTGGGGCTGGGAAGCGCACATCGATGGCGACATCGTGCGTAACCCCAATGGGCTGACCTGGAACGTGGGCTTCAATGCGTCGCATGGCGGCTCGGAAGTGCTCTACCTGCCCGAGAACGTAACGGAATACTACAACCCCTACACATGGAACTCGGGCAATATCCGCAACGGCATCATGGTGGGCCAACCCATCACCACGCTGACCGGCCGCGCCTATGAGCGCAACGACGCCGGCGACATCCTGATCAGCCCATCCACCGGGTTGCCGCTGGTGAGCCCGGTATGGTCGGTGGTGGGCGACCGCGAACCGGATCTCCGCTTCGGCGTCACCACCAGCCTGCGGTATAAAGACTTCCGCCTATCGGCCCTGTTTGCCGGCCGCGTAGGGGCCACCGTGGTAAACGGCACCAAGCGCGCCATGATGGTGAGCGGCACCAGTTGGGAGTCGGTAGCGCTGCGCGAAAGCGGGCCGCACATCTTTGAAGGGGTGCTGCGCGACGGCAACGAAAACTCGGCCAACCCCACGCGGAATAACATCGTAACCGACTACCGCGTGTATGGCACCACCGTGTATACCGGAAACGACGAAGACTGGCTCGAATCGGGCGTGAACTACCTGCGTTTGCAGGAGCTGCGCCTCTCGTACCGCATACCGGCATCGGTGTTGAGCCGTACCCGCATTGTAAACGGGCTGGACGTATTCGTGGTAGGGAACGACCTGCTGACCTGGACCAACTACTCGGGCATCGACGCGGTGGGCAACACCGTCTCGGCCGCGGCGGGCGGTACGGGCGGCGAAGGGTATGACGTATGGTCGATGCCCAACCCGCGCGGGATTACATTTGGGGTCAGTTTGGTGTTGAATTAAAAAAAAGAATGACAATGAAGAAGCTATTCATATATGTATTTCCGCTATTTCTCCTGCTGGGCAGTTGCGAGAAATACCTGGATGTGAACCAAAACATCGATGCACCGGCGGAAGTGGACGGATTCCTGTACCTGGCCAACATCACCCAGCAGTACCAGGGTATCTATTGGGACATCCGCGCCATCGGCCCGATGACCCAGATGATGGGGACAACGAGTTACACCTCATTTGCCAACCACTACTATAGCTTGGGCAGCGATGCGGGCGGCGAGATCTGGCGGGTGGTGTACTGGAACCAGGGGATGAACCTCGAAAACCTCATCAACCAATCGATGGAAGAAGAGCATTGGACATTGGCCGGTATCGGCTTGGCCATGAAAGCGTTCAGCTGGGACATGCTCACCAAGGTGCACGGCGAAGTACCGATGACCGATGCTTTCGTGCCAGGGCTGCTTTCGCACGACTACGACTACCAGGATGCCGTGTACGAGCAGGTGCGGGCATGGGCCTATGAGGCCATCGAACTGCTGGAGCGGCAAGACGACCACAACTACGGCTCCAATATCAGCGATAACGACTTCATCTATAATGGCGACAAGTCGAAATGGATCAAGTTTGCGTATGCGGTGATCGTACGCAACCTGGCGTCGCTCACCAACAAGACGAATTTTACGTCGGACTATGCGCAGGAGCTGATCGATGCGGCTGGCAAATCGTTCCAAAGCCCGGCCGATGATGCCACCGTTTCCATCGCGGGCGGCTCGCAATCGGCCCCCTACAGCGGATACAACAACTTCTGGGGCACCTCGCGCAACAACTTCAACTGGGTATATTTCCAGCATGAATATGCGGTGCAGGTGATGACGGGCACGGTGCCCGAATACGACCAGGCCACGGGCGACAAAACCCGCTTGGAAGGCAACGATTACCATCCCTACCGGCTGGCCGACAAACAGATCATCACCGATACGCTGATGGACCAACCCGGGCATTTCGATCCCCGGGTAACGGTGAAGCTATCAACGACCAGTAACCCCACTTACCTCAACCTGGATGATGCCGATAGCGTAAAGACGTACGAATACTACGGGGGCAGCTTTACCGGACGCTCGGGGCCCATCGGTACCGCACCGAACTTTTATGGGCGCGAGGCCAACGCCGAATGGCAGGGGGCCGAGCACGATGGCATCGGCCGCTGGCTGTACCGCGATGACGCTCCCTACATCCTCACCACCTATGCCGAAATCCAGTTCTGCGTGGCGGAAACCTATTGGAAACTGGGGCAGCAGGCCCAAGCCTTCGAAGCCTTCAAGAACGGGGTGCGCGGCGATATGGAAACCGCTGCCCGCTATATCTACACCGGCCGGGAAGGCAGCCCCACGGGCGGCGACAAGATCGAGGAGGGCCTTTTCACGGCACTGGGTGAAGAATACCTCAACGGCCCCTACGTAGGTGGTTTGAGCATGGCCGACTTCTCCCTCTCGCACATCATGATGCAGAAATGGGTGGCCCTGTACCCTTGGGGCGCGCCCGAAGCGTGGGTGGATATGCGTAAGTACCACTATGATATTGCCTATACGGGCGACTACCCCAGCAATGGCAATGGCTGGATACAGGCGCTGCTGGAACAGAAATGGGATACCGACCCCACCAAGGTATACAAGGGCTTGTACATGGCGCCCGCACAGGTGCAGGGCCGTAAAAGTGCATACGCCATCCAGAACGAGGGCTCGCCAAGCTACCGCCTGCGCCCGCGCTACAACTCGGAGTATATGTGGAACCTCGAATCGCTGGAAACACTGAAACCCATACCGGGCACGGCCGATAATTACCAAACCTCGATACCTTGGTTTGCGTATCCCGGCGAGATGCCCACGAATTAAGTTTTGAAACTGTAAATGGTAAACGTTATGAACCGATTCAATAAGATAATAGGGGCCCTCGTCGCCATCGTCGCTTTCACGGCTTGTGAGAAACACGTGGTGGAGTACGACACCACCCCGATCGACGATGCGACCACGGCACAGTTCCAGTTGCACTACATGGTGCCCACCACAACCGGAACGGCAAACAATATCAACAAAGTGGAACTGAATGGCCAGGTGCTGACCAATGAGACCACTCCCCTTTCTACCTACAACGCCGTGCCGAGCGGTGCGGTGGGCCGATTCTTTGCCACCGAGGCGGGAACGGTAAACCTAAAGTTGTACCGCGGGGCCGTGGGCGACCTGACGCTGGTGTACGACCGTGACATCGAGCTGCCCGGTGGCAAGCACAACGTGATCATCCACGACTTTGACGAACCGCCGATCATCATCGACAACCAGGCACCTTACCCCACCATTACCACCGAACATACCGGTACCACCGCATGGGTGAAATTCTATAACCTGCTGTATGAAAAGCCGGGCGAGCCCACGCCGCTGAAAATGCAATACCAATTCCAATATGTTACCGACAATGAAACGGGGGCAAAGAGCGAGTGGCAGAACCTGGGAAGCCCTGTAGCCTTTGGCGAAGCCACCGGCTGGGAGCCGATTGTGGTGAACAAGACGGTGGAGGTTTCATCGGGCTACGCCCGCGTGGATTACCGTATCCGCCTCATCGGGCCCGATGGCAACGATGAGGGCAGCCTGCAGCTGCTCAATACGGCAAGCGGCGAGATGCGCGACTTCTCGGATTGGTGGACAGGCTATGTGGGCCGGGTGTACCACCACTTCCTGGCAGGCAACCGCACCGAAGCACCCGTGGCAAGCATCAGGCAGTTTACGGCGAAATAAAGTTTGATCATTGGTGTTTAATAGTGAGTTAACCGGCACCCCCAACATACGTGGGTGCCGGTTTTTTTCTGTAAATACCTAGCCTGTGAAAATTTATTATACAATTTAGCAGGTGCTAACCAACTTTCGTTATGTTTGTAGCTAACCAGTGAACGTCAGCTCATGAAATATTACCTTTTATCAATCGCCCTCCTGGCTGTGGGGGCATGCCAGCCCGCCAAAGATGGAAAGGAAGCCAGCCAACGGCCCAATATCGTCATCATCTACATGGACGACCTGGGCTACGGCGACGTCGGCGCGTATGGCGCTACCGCATTGAAGACACCCAACATGGACAGATTGGCGGCCTCGGGGATGCGTTTCACCCATGGTTATGCCTCGTCGGCCACCTGCACGCCCAGCCGCTTCGCCTTGCTCACGGGCACCTACCCCTGGCGTAATAAGTCGGCTAAAATCCTGCCGGGCACCGCGCCACTGGTTATCGACACGCAACAGCAAACCTTACCCCGCATGCTTAAGCAAGCAGGCTACCATACGGGAGTTGTGGGCAAATGGCACCTCGGACTGGGGACGGGGGTAATCGACTGGAACCGGCACATTGCGCCGGGGCCCAACGAGGTAGGCTTCGACGATGCGTTTATCATGGCTGCCACACAGGACCGCGTGCCCACGGTCTTCATCGAAAATGGCCTCGTGGTGGGTGCCGACCCGGCCGACCCCATTGAGGTGGACTACGCCCAGAACTTCGCGGGCGAACCTACCGGACTTGACAACCCTGAACTGCTACGGATGCGGTGGCATCACGGCCACAACAACAGCATTGTAAACGGCATCCCCCGCATTGGGTTCATGAAGGGTGGCGAAAAAGCCAAATGGGTGGACGAAAACATGGCCGATACGTTCCTTACCCAAGCCCAGCGTTACATCCGCAAACACAAGGACGGCCCCTTCTTCCTTTACTATGCGATGCAGCAGCCGCATGTGCCGCGCACACCGCATCCGCGCTTCGTGGGCGCCTCCGGCCTGGGGCCGCGGGGCGACGTCATCGTGGAGGCCGACTGGTGCATTGGCCAGCTGATGAACACCCTGGAGGAGGAAGGGCTCCTGGAAAATACGCTGGTGATTTTTACGAGCGATAACGGACCCGTGGTAAACGATGGCTACCATGACGACGCGGTGGAACTACTGGGCGAGCACAAACCGTGGGGACCGCTACGGGGAGGGAAATACAGCCACTTCGAGGCGGGGACGCGGGTACCCTTTATCGTACAATGGAAAGGACGGGTAGCTCCCGGCGTATCAGACGCCATGGTGTGCCAACTGGACCTACTGGCATCGCTGGCCAGCCTAACGGGACAACAGGTAAACGGCGGTGACAGCCAAGACCTCCTCGGCGCACTGCTGGGCGATAGCACCTCCGGGCGCGATGACCTGATTATCGAAGCCAGCTCGCGCACGGCCTTGCGGCACGGCGACTGGGTGATGATACCGCCATACGACGGACGGAAGCGCAACCCGCAGGTGAATATTGAACTGGGCAACGACACCACCTACCAATTGTATAACCTTAAAGACGATATTGGCCAGCAGCATAACCTGGCCTCGGCGGAGCCGGGGAAACTACAGGAACTGATAGACCGGTACCGCAAACTGCGTGGTGAAACGGGAAAACCTGAACCACTGGAGTTGAAATAAGGTTGCCCTTGGCAGGGGAGCCTACTGCTCAAACAACACCAGCCCCTCCTTGGGTGGTGTACTGCTGAGGGTAAAAGCCACTTGGCGGTGGATGATGCCTTCTACTTTGGGCGCCAGCTGCTCCAGGTAGTCCGCGTTGAGCCGTGGGCCTACGACCGTGACCTCGATGATGCCGGTATCCCGCCCCTCGGCGTAGTCACCGGTAAGAACCACCTGGTCCACTTCGCCCATGCGTTGTAACACGGTCTCCACAATGCGGTCTAACCCCAAGTACTTATGCACGATATCTTGCAGGGACCCAAATAGCGGGTGCTGGGTGTTTGCCCGGTACGACACGCGATTGCGCTGGGCTTCCTTTTGGAGGTAGCCGGCGTCCGATAGGTTGTTAAGTTCACGGCGGATGGCATTGGTAGATTCGTTGAACTCATCGGCCAGCCCGCGCATGTGGCCCCGGTTTGCGGCATTGATGAAGAACTTCACCAGTAGCCGCAAGCGGGTTTTCGAGGTAATGAGCGAATCGAGCATGTTTGTTTGTGTACCGAGCAACAAAAGTACTCTTTTTTTCGGAAAGTCCGTGAATCGGCGCCACAGCCACAGGGCAAACGCTGCCCTATCCAAACATTCCGCCGGTGACGACGTTTCTTAAAAGATGAAGCCCCTATGGAAATGGGTAATCGGTATTGGCGCGGGCATATTGGTCGTGGTCGCCGTAGCCAGCTGGTTCGTAAACCGTACATGGAAGCCGAAATTGGTGGCGGCACTGGCGACGGGCGTTGCGCAGCACACCGAGGGCCACTATGTACTTACTTACGACCGGTTGGAGCTGTCGCTATGGGCCGGCAATGCAACGGCTACCAACATCCGGCTGCAGCCGAGCACGCCACAGGACAGCACATGGCGACCTGCGGCCAGCTACGACATCAAAGTCGGGCGCTTACAGGTGAACGGCGCGGGGCTGCTACGGTTCTTGCTAACCGGCAACCTACACATCCATACCCTTGCCCTCGACACACCCTCGGTACGCATAACCACCCACTTACCGGCGGATACCACAGGCGGGGCCCCTAATAGACGGCAGGCGTTCATCCGGCTTGCCGAAAACCCGCAGGTGGCCGGTACCCGTGTGGAGCGTCTTGTGATCCGCGGCGGTGAGCTGGTGCTCGTGAGCGACCACGATGCGGCAAACCTCCATATCCGGCAAATCAACACGACCGTACGGGATATCCGCATCGACGCCGAGGCCCTGCGCGACACCGCACGCATCTACGGGGCGAAGGCCGTAAGCATAAACGCCGCAGGGGCAACGTATACCCGGCCTGATAGCTTGTACCAGCTGCGCACTGGCCCGCTACGCTTGGAAACGGCAAAGCGCGAATGGGTGCTGCGCGACCTGCGGTATGGGATTACCGTGAGCAAGGCGGCCTTTTACCGCCAGGTGGGGCGGGCAGAAGACATCGGCGACATAGCCATCGCCCGGGTGGGTCTCCGCGGCATCGACGTGGGAAGGTGGATGGACACGCAGACCCTAGCGGCATCTGCCCTGCATATCGACAGCGGACACATAACGGTGTATAAAGATAAAACACAACCCAATCCACCGGAAAATAAAATCGGCCGGTCGCCCCACCAGCAATTGCTGCACCTGGACCAGCGCGTGGCCATCGACTCGGTATGGGTCGACGCGCTGGATATCCGTTTCACGGAGGTAAGCGACCAGACGGGCAAAGCGGGCACGGTGACCTTCGACGGCACCTCTGCGGTGATATACCACCTGACCAACGATTCGGCCGAATTGGTGAGCAATCGATTTATGCAGCTGCATGCACGTGCCCGGGCCATGGGGGTGGGCGACCTCCGTGTGGACTTCCGGTTTGACCTGCTGGATAGCCTGGGTGCGCACACGTACCAAGCAGCGTTGGGCACGATGGAGGCTGCGGCATTCAACCGGATGCTAACGCCCCAACTGCGGGTCGAAATTGCCGAGGGGACGGTCCGCAGCCTCCACTTCGATATGGAAGCGAACGACCGGCGTACAACCGGCACCTTACAACTGGATTATGGCGGCCTGAAAGTAAATTTTCTGCGGGACGACCGCGACGGTGGAACCTCGACGAGGAAACTCACTTCCTTCCTGGCCAACCGGTTCCTGCTGAACGACAGCAACCCCGACGCGAACGGGGTGCACCACACGGGGCAGGTGTACATCGAACGCCCCCATTCATTTTCGTTCTTCAAAATGATTTGGCGGAGCATCCGCGAAGGGGCGAAGGAGTGTATCGGATGGCGTGATGGATAGAAAAGAAACCATAAATTTCCGCTATGAAACCGCCATGGTTTTCAAAAATCACACCAGGGATAATTGTACATAAAAGCAACTTTGTCTAAGTTTGCAGCCATGATACGTATTTGCATATTACTTTTTGCCGTGCTGGCCGCCCACATGGCCGTGGCACAAAAGGTGCCGCCGGTGTTGAAAACCGAATTTACGGCAGAGGCTCTCCGGCAATCGCTCTTTCTGCCAGATGGCAAACAAACTACTGCCGGCGACGTGCTGAAAGCGTATAAAGGCCAAACCGTGCTGCTTTATATCTGGGCCACCTGGTGCCCCGACTGCCTGAAAGGGTTCCCCCAATTGAAGGCTTTCCAGGCGGCAAACCCCGATGTACCCGTGGTGTATTTCTCGCTCGACAGGGAGGAACAGCGATGGAAAGATGGCATCGAGAAATTTGACCTGGAAGGCGCGCACTATTGGTTCAAAACCGATTGGAAGAACGCTTTTACGAATGCGATAGACCTCAATTGGATACCCCGCTACCTGATTATCGACCCCGAGGGTGGCATCGCCCACTATTACGCGGTGAAGGCTGATGATCCGGCCTTGCAGCAGGCGGTGGATAGGCAGCGGAATCAGGGCGACCGATAGGATTTATGTGCGAATTTAGCTAAGTTTGCAGCCGTAAAACATTAAACGCCGTTTGCAGCGGTATCAATGCCATGAACAAATACCTTACGTTGCTGTACTATTGCTACAGCCCTATTGACGATGCGGAACAGTTTGCCGCAGATCACCTTCGATTCTGTAAATCGCTCGGCCTCGTAGGCCGTATCATCGTGGCCGACGAAGGGCTCAACGGCACCGTATCGGGTACGCCCGGCGCTTGCCAGACGTATATGGAGGCCGTACATGCCGACCCTCGCTTTGCGAAGACGGACTTCAAGATCGATGAGGTAGACGAGCCTTCCTTCGTCAAGATGCACTGCCGTTACAAGCCCGAGATCGTACACTCCGGCCTGCGCGATCCGAAACTTATCGACCCTACCCAGGAAACAGGCATACACCTGGAGCCGCGTGAGTTTATGGCGATGAAAGACCGCGACGACGTGGTGGTGCTCGACGTGCGGTCGAACTACGAGCACAACGTGGGCCGCTTCAAGAATGCCGTGACGCTGGATATCGAAAACTTCAGGGAGTTTCCGGATAAACTCGAAGAGCTATCGGCCTACAAAGGCAAGAAAATACTGACCTACTGCACCGGCGGCATCAAGTGCGAAAAGGCATCGGCCCTGCTGCTTAAAAATGGTTTTGCCGATGTGTACCAACTCCATGGTGGCATCATCAAATACGGCAAGGAAGCCGGCGGCAAGGACTTCGAGGGGAAATGCTACGTATTTGATAACCGGGTGACGGTTGATGTGAACCACGTAAACCCCACCGAAGTGGCCACCTGCCGCAATTGCGGCGCGCATAGCAGCCGTATGATCAACTGCGCCAACCCCGAATGCAATGAACATTTTACCCAATGCGAGGCCTGCGGATGGAAGATGGAGGGTTGCTGTTCGGAAACCTGCCTGACCCACCCCCGCAAGCGCCCTTACGACGGCACCGGCTTTTATGTGAAAATGCCGCAACCGGTGAACTACGAGAAGATCAGCCGGCGTGAAGCGAAAAGGCTCACTGCCAACCCCACCTCACATAGTTGATGTTCTTGGCTACTTCGAGGTATTTCCGCTCGTAATAGGTTTTGATGCTGAGCACCTCATCCACCAAGTCGGAATGGTATAGGTTTGCTGTTTGCACGTGGATGGGCAACCCATGCTTAGCCAATTGTTCTAACGTATAGGCATATAGCCCGTCATTATCCGTTTTGAGGTGCATCACTCCTTCGGGTGCCATAAGCTGCCGGTACCTGGCCAGGAATGCCGGATGGGTAAGCCGTTTTTTCTCCCGGCTCTTCTGCGGTTGGGGGTCGGGAAAGGTGATCCATATTTCGGCAACCTCGCCCGGGGCGAAATAATCGAGGATGGTCTCGATCTGGATGCGCAGGAAGGCTACGTTGGTAATGCCTTCTTCGAGCGCCGTTTTGGCACCGCGCCAGATGCGGTTGCCCTTATAGTCGACACCGATGAAGTTGCGTTCGGGGAATAGCTTGGCAAGGTTAACCGTGTACTCGCCTTTACCGCAGGCCAGCTCAAGCACGATGGGCCGGTCGTTGCCGAAATGGTCAGTCGCCCACCTCCCCCGCATCGGTTTGCCCGCATCCAGTTGCCATACATTGGCGAATGTATCGATCTCCCTAAACTTACGTAGCTTGTCTTTCCCCATGGTGCCGCTTGATAGGCCGCAAACTTAGTTAAGTTACCGAAATAACGCAAACACCAAAATAACCTTATCTTTGTACGTTACATGGGAAATATGGAGAAAGACGCGAAGATATATATCGCTGGGCACCGCGGCATGGTCGGGTCGGCCATTCATCGGAAGTTAACCACACTGGGATATAGCAACCTGGTGCTCCGCACATCCGACGAGCTGGACCTCCGGGACCAGCAGGCGGTGACGGATTTTTTTAGGGCGGAACGGCCGGACTACGTTTTCCTGGCAGCAGCCAAAGTGGGGGGTATACTGGCGAATAATACCCTGCGCGCTGATTTCCTCTATGAAAACCTGGCGATACAGAATAACGTCATCCACCAAGCGTATAGGCATGAAGTGAAAAAGCTGCTTTTCCTCGGGTCGAGCTGCATATACCCGAAGCTGGCCCCCCAGCCCCTCAAGGAAGCGTACCTGCTTACGGGTTTGTTGGAACCCACCAATGAGCCTTATGCCATCGCCAAAATTGCGGGCATTAAGCTGTGCGAGGCCTACCATGACCAATATGGCTGTAATTTCATATCGGTAATGCCGACCAACCTTTACGGCTACCGAGACAACTACCATCCGGAACACTCGCACGTGCTACCAGCACTGTTGCGGCGTCTCCATGAGGCCAAGGTAACCAACCAGCCCACCGTAACCGTATGGGGTAGCGGCAACCCCATGCGTGAATTTTTATTTGCAGATGATTTGGCCGATGCATGTGTGTTTTTGATGGCCAACTACCATGACCCCCAATTGGTCAATATCGGCACGGGCGAAGATCTGTCTATCAAGGAGCTGGCGTATCTGATCAAATCGGTTGTAGGGTACGGGGGTGAACTGGTATTCGATCCGTCGAAACCCGATGGCACGCCACGGAAGCTGATGGATGTGAGTAAATTGCACAACCTGGGATGGCACCACACGACCTCCCTCGAAGCAGGCATCAAACTGGTTTATGAAGATTTCCTAGCGAATTGTGCCACCCGCTAGGCCGCGGTGTTCAAGAGGTTTCGCTGTCGGGCGGAATACCGTAATCTTTACGGCGCGCCCGGCGGCGGCGTTTTGCCGGCGGCCGGACGAAATCGGCCACTTTACTGATCAGGCTGGCGACGGTATCTTTATTGAGCGCACCAGCAGCCTGTTGGGAAAGCAACGTGACCAGCGCCCTTTTGATAAAGCCCGCTTTGCGTAAGAAAAACCGGTTGAGCACAACGGGCAGTCCGATGCGCAATGCACGGCTCAGCCAATCTTCGTCCTTCTTTCCCTGCTCGAATAGGCCTTTGGCAAAATTGACACCCGGAACCCATGTGGCTAGCGACTTGATGAAGCGTGCCGGCGCCGCCACCTTATCACTGAGCAGTTGGTACTGGTCGCCGAGGTAGCTTTCCTGTTCGGCAGCCAGCGTTTTCAGGCGGGCGATTTCGAGCCGTAGGCCGGCCAGGTCCTTAATCTTGCTTTCCTTCCTCATCGTCCTCATCGATTTCGTCATTCCACTTCTGCAAAAAGCGCTTGATGGAAAGGTTCATGAAAAAACGTTCCAGCGGATTTTCAAATGCCGACACTACGATAATCAACACCACGAAAATCCCGCCCGTGACCAGGAACCCCAATGCCGAGCTGCCCAATAGCTCGCTGAGGTAGAAGCCTAGTGCCAAGCTCAAATAGAAAATCACGAATACGGCCAGGATACCTTTCAGCCCGTCGGTGATGAGGCTTGCTATCAACCGTGAAGATCGTTCGACAAGCTTCAATTTGAACAGTTTGAAACGGGTATCGATATACTCCTTGCTCTTTTGGAATACTCCGTTTATCGAAAATTTTCTTTCGTCCATTTGGTTTTGGCCAAAGGTTTATGCGTATCGCCCGTAAAGGCTTTCTCTCGAATGCGATGCCATGCTATGGCTTGGGGCGACGCCCCTTTCTATATTCAGGCGTGCTCTTCAAGGGCCTCCTCTACCGTCCGTTCGTGCTTATTCACCTTGCTCTTGACAGCGGCAACCATCTTCTCCTTGAAGTCGTTCAGGTGGTCTAACTGCTCAGCGGTGCGTTCCTTCAGCGCGTCGCCGAGGTCTTTGAGGGAGTCATTCAATTTCTCGCGCGTTTCGGAGCCTTTTTCTGGTGCAAACAAAATACCCAACGCAGCCCCTGCGGCTAAACCTGCTAACAATGCTGCTACCACTTTTGCATTATCATTCATAATCACTTATATTTATATATTGAACATATCTACGTCTAACTTCCGGACTCCAGTCCTGTTAAATATACAAACAAATCCGCAAATCGTTTGCCAAAAACCAAAAAAAGGGAAGAAAGGGGGGTATTTTGACCGTATTGGGCTGGCCCTGTGTCCATATGGAGTAATATGGCATAAATATTGCGTCACCTCCGGCAACGTTGCAGGATAATTTTTTCCAATTATTTCGCTTATCTTTGCTCCGTTGCATTTGGACGAACACGCTAATCTATATGGTGGAGATCTACTTATTATTATTTTCATTTCTGTTCTCATGCATCATCACCCTGTATGCCGTGCCGTCGCTGATCAAGCTGGCCTACAAGAAGCGGCTGTTTGACGATCCGGCATTGGAAGAACGGAAAATCCATAAATACCGCACCCCGAACCTGGGGGGCATTGCCGTGCTTGTTTCATTTGCCTTTACCGCCTGCCTATGCATACCGGGCAACATTTTACCTTATGCCAATTACATCTTCGCCTCCGGATTGCTCATTTTTTCGGTAGGCCTCAAAGACGACCTCGCTGCGCTAAACCCCTACAAGAAGTTTCTCGGCCAAACGGTCACGGCGTTGATTGTGGTCTATTTTGCCGACATCCGCCTCACGGGGTTTTATGGCCTATTCGGCATCCATGATATCCATCCGGTGGTCAGCTATCCCTTCACCAGCCTGCTGATCGTCTTTATCATCAACGCGTTTAACCTGATTGATGGCATCAATGGACTGTTGGGCAGTGTGAGTATGATCGTGAGCCTCACCTTCGGCTACATCTTCTTCCAGATGGAAGAATACGGCTTGGCCATATTGGCGGTTAGCATGGCCGGTTCGGTATTGGGGTTCCTCCGTTATAACCTGGGCAAGGCCCGTATTTTCATGGGTGACGCGGGTGCCTATACCATTGGCTTTATCATTTCGGTGCTGGCCATCCAATTTATCGAGCTCAACAAGCCGGGCGAAGTAACGGCATGGGCGGACTCATTCGGCAAGGCGATTCCGACCGTGGCCATCGCGATAGCTATCTTAATCGTCCCGATTTTTGATACGCTGCGCGTGATTGTCATTCGCCTGTCGCAAGGCAAATCGCCCTTTAT
>NZ_JBMQOC010000112.1:0-46326 GCF_053550995.1 Parapedobacter sp. | reverse complement strand
GTGAACCCACCGATGACCACTTCCTGTCGTTTTTGCAGCTTGATCTTCAGCCAGTCCCTCGTACGTTCGCCGGGATGGTACGTGCTGGCAGAGCGTTTGGCGACAATACCTTCAAGGCCGAGCTTGCCGGCGGCCTCGAAAAACGCCATGCCGTTGGCTTTGACGCTGTAACCGCTCCGGATGATTCCACCGGCCGGTACCAGACGCTGCAATATCGCTTTCCGTTGCGCCAGCGGCAACGGCATCATATTCTTGCCGGCATACCAAAGCAGATCAAATACGTAATATAGCAGTTCGCCGTCGGCTTCGCTGCGCCAATTCTGCAACCTGTTGAAGGTGGAAATCCCGCCATCGGTTACCGCCACGATTTCGCCGTCCACGACGGCGTTAATATCCCATGCGGCAATCGCTTCAAAAACAGGGTAGAATTTATCGGCAAACGATTTGTTATTGCGCGATTTCAGGGCGGACTCCTTCCCGTTCCGGAATGCCAGCGCCCGGTAGCCATCCCATTTCACCTCGTATTCCCATTCAGGGTCGTCAAACGGCCCGTCAATGAGCGTGGCCAGCATAGGCAATACAGAAGTCGGAAAGGGAGCTTTCCTGGCGCTTTCAAGCCATGTTTCCGGGTCGATTTCGGTGCGCGGATTGGCATTTGCTTCCGGGTCTACCTGCTGTTCCAAGGTTGCTTTAACAGCCCGTTTCGTTTTGGCGCTCCCCTTTACCGATTGTCTCTGTTTCCGCTCGGTTTCGCCGACGGCGGCTACCTGATCGAGTGTTAACTTGGAAACCACCGATTTTTCTTCCCATGTGATATCGGCGTCGGTAGCGTACCGATCGTTATGCTTGATGAGCAACCATGCATTTTCTTCCTTCCCTTTCATCCGCACCAACGCGAACTCCCCTTTCAGCTTTTTACCCTTCAGCGCGACTTTGAGCGAACCGGCTCGCCACTGCTTCATCAGTTCCTTCTCCATGGCCTTTTTATCACCCTTATTTCCGATAGGCTCATACGTCCCTTCATCCCAGACGATTACCGTGCCAGCTCCATAATTGCCTTTCGGTATAATGCCTTCGAAATCCTTATAGTCATAGGGATGGTCCTCAACCTCCATGGCCAATCGCTTATCGCCGGGGTTGAGCGACGGCCCTTTGGGCACAGCCCAGCTTTTGAGTACACCCCGGAGTTCCAACCTGAAATCGTAGTGCAGCCTGGAAGCACGATGCTTTTGTACCACAAAGCGGAGTTGCTCACTACGCGCCCTCCCTCCCGCCGGTTCGGGGGTTCCATTCAACCGGCGCTTCTTCCTGTATGCCGTTAGTGCCATATCATCAATGGTTAAGCAAGGCTTGCTTTCAGTTGTTCAAGCAGGTCCGTCGAGTCTTTGCGTTTCGTTTTGAGCTTCCGGACAGTAGGCCGCTTTCCCTTGGCCTTGGCCCGGATAAGCTTCATCAGTTCCTTGCTGTACTCATCGCGGTATCCTTCCACGTTGAATTCGCCGGTATGTTGCTTGATAAGCTTTACCGCCATATCCATCTCGGCCTTCGAAACCGGCGAGAGGGAGATACCTGCGTCCGCCGCCGGACGTATTTCCTCTTGGAAACGGAGCCGATTGAGCAACAGCAGGTTGTCGTAGGGCCGTATAACTGCCAAACTCTCCGCACTACGCATGACAAAGGTGGAAAGGGCCGCTTTCTTGGTTTTCGCCAATGCCCGGTAGAGCAGCGAATAGGCTTTCTCGCCTCCCTTCTGCGGACTCAAGTAATAAGGCATTTCGAAATAAATGCTATCGATAGCCGATTCATCGACGAACGACTGCAAGTTGATGGTCTTCGTCTTTTCGGGGCTCGCATCCTCGAAATCCGCATCCTCCACCACAATATACCGATCTTTCAGGTAATGGCCTTTCACGATATCGTCCCAATCGACCTCCTTTCCCGTACGCTCATTGACCCGCTTGTACCGCACGCGGTCTAGCGACTTCCGCTCCAGCAGGTCAAAGTCGGGTCGGTTTTCTTGTGTAGCACTATATATCTTGATGGGTATGTTCACAAGGCCGAAGCCGATAGCACCCGTCCAGATGGCTCTCATAGCTTTGATTTTACAAGGGTAAACAATCGAAGTTACTGATTGTTCTCTTATCCAGGAAACCATAAGTGATGGATAGGAAAAACAAAAATCTGATGAGTAACACCATAGGAATTATCGTAGGCAGTTTACGTAATGCGTCGTTTTCGAAGAAACTTGCCCACGCCATTATTGGCATGGCACCGCGGGGGTTTGAATTCAAGATCATACCCATTGATACCCTACCGCTGTATAACCAGGATTTTGATGATGAACACCGGGCGCCTGAATCATACGGCATATTCAGGAATGCGATCAAAGCACTCGATGGCATCATTTTCGTTACCCCGGAATATAATCGTTCCATACCAGGCGTCCTTAAAAATGCGCTTGATGTGGGATCGCGACCGTATGGCAAGAACACATGGGACGGAAAACCGGCCGCAATATTCGGCAATTCGCCGGGTAACATCTCCGCATTCGGGGCCAATCACCACCTCCGGCAGTGCCTCGTATTCCTCAATGTACCCGCCATGCAACAACCCGAGGTCTATTTGCCATCTATTGGCAACGCTTTCGATGAAAGTGGAAACCTCAAAAATGAAGAGACCCAGTCGTTCGTCCAGCAGGCCGTCGAAGCCTACATCGACTGGTTTAATAGGCTGAGATGAAGGTGGACAGGGGACAACGGACGCCATAAAAAGAAGAACCCCAATCCGGGCGGACGGGGCCTTCAAACTAACCAATTATAAACCTAAATTATGAAAAGACAACCTTACTTTAGATTATAACGCGTATCCTGACATTGTATTGTGTGGCACCCATCCTTTTTTTAACATGCGGCTAAACGTCATGCAAATAAGGCCATTTCCGGCAGGTGCACACCATCGGGAGTGGTATAGAACGGCCTTCCTTCCACCATCTCATGTTTTTGCGGATCGATGCCCAATGCATGGTATATCGACTGGTGGATCTGCTCAATCCTAATCGGGTTTTCGATGGTTTTGCAGGGCCGCTCATCGGCTGTCTTGCCGAATACGCTCCCTTTTTTAATCCCCCCACCGAACATCAAAATCGAGCTTCCATCGGTAAAATGGCGGTGCATGCCATAGTTCCTGATATCGTTAATCACATCAGGTTGATTTACCTGATGTTTTACTTCTGCGCCCGGTCGGCCTTCCATGACCATGTCGCGGCTGAATTCACTGGCGATCACAATCAATGTGCGATCGAGGTGCCCGCTGCGGTCCAGGTCCTTGATGAGTTGTGCAACGGGTGCATCGATGAGCTTTTTCATTTCACCCGCACGCACATGGCCATTGTCATGGGTATCCCACCCCATAAAGGGTTCATATTCGGTGGTTACACTGATGAACCGTGCCCCTTGTTCGATAAGTCTGCGTGCCATCAAACAACCCAACCCGAATTTGCCGGTGTTGTACACCGCATATTGTTCCTCGGGCTCCTCTCGCAGATCAAACGCCTTGGCTTCAGGCGATTTGAGCAGCATATACGCCTGTTCCATAGACCGTTTGAACGATTCTTTTTGATAGTCGCTTCCATAGTCGCCAATGGGGTTCTGGCCGAGCAATTCGGTATAAAACTGGTTACGCCGCTCGAACCGTTCGAACGACATCCCCGCGGGCGGTTTTACGGCATCGAGACCTGACGAGGGGTCAGGTATCATGAAGGGGCCGAATTCGCTACCCAGGAACCCGGCCGTATGGAAAGCCTTGAGCTCTTCGGCCTCCCCCACTGTCATCCGTTGGCCAATATCGATGAATGGTGGGATGACCGGGTTTTTGGGACCCAGTGCCTGCGCTATCCAAGCTCCAATGTGCGGGGCGGCCACCGTTTGGGGCGGTTCGTAACACGTATGCCAATGGTATTGGTGCCGCGAGTGCAGGATATGCCCCAAGTCGGCCGCCACATAAGAGCGGATTAGCGTACCCCTATCCATCACGGAAGCGATTGATTCCAGCCCTTCCGAAAAATGGATACCATCCAATGACGTAGGAATAGACGGGAATGTGCTCAGTACCCGGTTAGAATCCAAACCTTTCTCATAAGGGGTATACGCCTTCGGGTCGAACGTATCCGTGTGGGCCATCCCACCCGCCATCCATAGCAGGATAACTGCATCCGCACTTGCCTGCTTGCCGGAGCACGAATTCAAAAAGCCCGCGAGCGGCGCACCTGCAGCCAATGCCCCCAAGGTACCTGCAGTTGCCGTTTTCAGAAAACTGCGCCTGTTGTAATATCGGTTCATAACTATCTTATTATTCGATAAATTGAAATTCGGGCAACAACACCACAGACCATAGCAGGTCCTGTACGCGAGTCGCGTCCATTTTGTCGCCCAGGATCTCACGGGCAATCTCCCGTTCGGCCTCCGACGGCATGCGTCCGAAACTTTGTAAAAATACCGCCTTAATCAGCTCGTCCGGATCTTGGTAATTCGCTTTCCAATCCCTCGAACCCGCAATCAGCGTTTCATTCAATAAGGAGCCATTGGTCAGTTCCATGGCCTGCAAAAGCGTTCCATGCACGTCACGGACACTGATGATATTCTCGCGGCTCGGTCTGCCCAACGCCGTCAAGAAGGGGTCGTTCTTCACCAACGCCGCCCGTACAAACGGGTGCGACGCGTTGAATGAAGCAGTATCGCCCTCGGGGTTGTACATCAACGCCGTGGTGGGATACAACGGGTGCACGATAGCACTGACCGCATCGGCATATTGCTCCGCGGTGAGTTTTCGTTTTAACATGCCCTTAAACACAAAGTCGGCCCGGTTGATGGTCGCCGGATCGGCCGTGGCTATCGACGGAAGCTGGTAGGTTTTTGAGGTGGTGATCAGGTAAAGCAAATGCTTCACGTCATACGCATTATCCACAAAATTCACTGCCAGCCAGTCGAGCAAATCACGGCTCCACGGCTCATTATCCATTTCATCGGTGGGTGCTACGATGCCACGCCCCATCAACTGCGCCCAGATCCGGTTTACCAATGTACGGTATAACCGCCCATTTTCCGGCTTCGTAAGTGCGGTGGCCAGCTCCTTCGACTTCACCTCGGCCGATGCATCTTGGGAGATGCTCCCCAACTCGGGCCAAAGCAGCCGGGTACCTGCCATCTCTCCGGTGGGGATATCACAGCGTGCTATGGCAAGGGTTGTGTCGGAGAAGATGTTAGCAAAGGCGTAGGCGTCGTCCAGTTTCCAGTCGCTCACGAAACTGTCGTGGCACGAAGCACACTTCAGGTTCACACCCAGCAGGGCCTGTGATACGTTCTGGGCAGCCTGCATCGCGGTGGTTTGGCTGCTGTTCACCACGCCCCTCCATGCGATACCTTTGATGAAGCCTTTTGACGATTCATCGGGGTCCAGCAGCTCCTGCACAAATTGGTTGTACGGCTTATTTTCTTCGAGCGAGCGGTATAACCAGTCGGAAATATTGAATCGTCCGTTGGTGATATAACCCGTTCCGGTGTAATCATTGCGCAGTAAATCATTCCAAAAGGTGGTCCAATGCAGCGCGTAATCATCGTTGCGTCCCAGCAAGGCTGCGGCCACCTGTGCCCGCTTATCGGGCCGGCTATCCGCTTCAAAATCGCGCAGTTGCTGCGGTGTGGGCGTTATGCCGATCAGGTCGAGATAAATACGGCGCAAGAACACCCGATCGCCCACTACCTCGGGCCAAGTTAGTTGGTTATCGCCGAAATAGCTGTCCACTAACCGGTCGATCGGGTTTGTCAACCCGTTCGCGATAGCCGGTAGTTCCGGCCGCCGCGGGGCCAATGGCGCCATTGGGAAAATACCTTTGATGTTTTCCGGCCAAGGGGCTCCTTTCGCCACCCAGAGTTTGATCAGATTCACTTCGTTTTCGTCCAGCGGCTTACCTTTTCCGGGCATAGCTTCCTTGTGGCCTGGGGGCAACGTAATACGGCGGACCAGTTCACTGTTATCGACGTCCCCGGGCTGGATGATAGGCCCTGATTCACCCCCCTGAAAGACGAACTCCCGCTGGTCGAGACGTAATTTCCCTTCTGTTTTGTCGCTACTGTGGCATTGAAAACAGCGATGCGCCAACACGGTCCGCACCGCCAGGTTCAATTCGGCTTCCTGTCGCTCATCCAATGTATCGAGCTTGGCAAACGACTGCCAGTCCACGTGGGTTGAAGGGCCGCCCAATGCCGCCGACAATTCGTCCTCCGCCGCCCAGGGCGTCACACCGAGGAGATAGCCCTGGCCATGCGTAATCGACCCGCCATAATGGCCAGCAAGAAAAACGCCCACGGACGAAAGAATCAACGTAACCTGATACGCCCTGCGCAAAGCTGCTTTTTCCGTGCGGCCGCCGCTCCATAATAACAAAGCCGCTGCAGCGCCCAGCACGGCAGTGGCTGTTCCGGCCCATTGGTGCGTGTAGAAGGTATCGCCTCCGTATTCACCGGTCCACGCCAGCAGCCAACCGCATAGGGCTGCGACGACCGCACTTGAGCTCCCAATGAAAACAAGCCAGTTGATGCCCGTGCGCAGTTGCGATTGAAAACGGCGGAAGGTCAACAATTCCATGAGGGTGGCAATCAACAATAGGGATACCGGAAAGTGTACGAGCATGGGATGCAACCGCCCCATAAACTCCCAGCCCCACCATATCGCCGCAGGTTCATCCACAGGCACCTCGGGCTGTGCATACGCTGCCAATGCAAGCAACTGCAGCAACGCGATACCGGTTAACAACCGTGGTTTTACAGGTAATTTCTGTTTGATCATCGATTGGTTTATAAATGTTTCATTCGCTTACTAAATAACGAAAAATAACCTGGGCAAGTATCCTGCACCTTCCTGCCCCCGTTGCGAAACCTTCTGGATGGTGCCTTAAATACACTTTTGGATGTTAAACAAGGTTAAGCAAAAAAATCAAAGCAATTTCTTAAATTCGCAACAGGAAGAACGAAAGGAACCATTGGCATAAATGCAACTGACCAAACTCGAAATAAAGGGTTTTAAAAGTTTTGGCGACAAGATTACCATTCATTTCAACGAAGGTGTGACCGCCATCGTGGGGCCCAATGGTTGTGGAAAGTCCAATGTGGTGGATGCCATCCGTTGGGTGCTAGGCGAGCAAAGCACCCGCGTTTTGCGCTCCGAAAAGATGGAAAACATTATTTTCAATGGAACCAAAAGCCGCAAAGCCGCCAATCTGGCCGAAGTATCGCTTTCATTCGATAACACGAAGAATATCCTACCCACGGAGTTCACCCAGGTCACCGTCACGCGGAAACTATACCGTAATGGGGAGAGCGAATACCGCCTTAACGATGTGAAGTGCCGACTAAAGGATATTACCGACCTCTTTCTGGATACGGGAATCGGGGCCGACAGCTATTCCATCATCGAACTAAAAATGATCGATGAGATCATCAACAACAAAGAAAACTCGCGCAGGATGCTTTTTGAGGAAGCCTCAGGTATCTCTAAATATAAGGTCCGTAAAAAACAAACACTCAATAAACTAAGGGATACCGAGAATGACTTATCCCGGGTGGACGATTTACTATTCGAGATTGAAAAGAACCTGAAGACGCTAGAGAACCAAGCCAAGAAGGCCGAACGGTATTACCGTCTCAAGGAACAATATAAAACTTTCAGCATGGCATTGGCCAGTTATCGTATTGGCCATTTCAATGAGTCGTTGGCTGCACTCGATGCCCAGGAACTCGCCCACCGTGCCGAGCAGCTCCGCATCGGTACGGAAATTGCGCAACGGGAGGCTTTTACCCAACAGCTGAAGCAGGATAGCCTTGTCAAAGAGAAGAATCTAGCGGCCCAACAGCGTGTTACCAACGAGTACGTGGCTAAAATCAGGGCCTACGAAAGTGATAAGAAGGTCAAGAACGAACAGCTCCGTAACTT
Source organism: Parapedobacter sp. (assembly GCF_053550995.1). Taxonomy (NCBI): domain Bacteria; kingdom Pseudomonadati; phylum Bacteroidota; class Sphingobacteriia; order Sphingobacteriales; family Sphingobacteriaceae; genus Parapedobacter; species Parapedobacter sp. The sequence goes on along the minus strand of NZ_JBMQOC010000112.1, from coordinate 38,340 downwards.
GCAGGATAAAGAGGTCCGCATCAGCGGCGAACTGACGCAGGACCGGCAGCAGCTCAACCATGTACTGTACAATATCAAACGGCTCAATGAGGAACACGGGCAAGCACAACAAAAGCTTGATAGCATCACAGCTACATTGGGACGCCACCGGGCGGAGGTGGATGAGTTGCGTGGACAGCAGCAAACCGCCAAGCAAAAGCTGGATGCCGCAACACGGCAGTACAACGACGAACAAAACGAAATTTACAAACTGGAAAAGGACATCGCCGTATTACGTATCCAGCACGATGCACTTGAACAGGAAAGCCTGCGCAATGTGACAGACGTAGCCTCGAAAGCCGCCGAGCTCGACCAGTTCAACGTACTCGTAGCTAACCTGGAAGGCCAGGTCGAAGCTGTACAGCTTGCTTATGACTCCACTTCGGAAGCAGAAGCTTCCCTCCAAGAAGCGATAAACGATACGGATACGGTTATCCAATCGCTCAAAGAGAAGCTGATGCACAATAACCGGCAGCTCGACGCGAAGCAGAACGAATACAACCTCACGAAATCGCTGGTGGATAACTTGGAGGGCTTCCCGGAGTCGATACGTTTCTTACGTAAAAATGCGGGCTGGAAAAACCAGTACCCCTTATTTTCAGATATTCTTTTCTGCCAGGAAGCCTATCGGATTGCCATCGAGAATTTTCTGGAACCTTACATGAACCATTACGTCGTACAACAGCAGGCGGAGGCCGTGCATGCTGTCCGGCTACTCGCGGATGCCGCGCGGGGTCGGGCCCATTTTTTTGTACTGGATGCAATTACGGAAATTCCCGATCCAGTGCCACCCGCGGTGGATGGCTCGCTCATATCCGCAATGGATATCATTAGCGTTGAAGAGCGGTATCTGCCCCTGTGCCGCACGTTATTGCATAATGTCTACTTGCTGGTAGCAGACGATGAGCGAGCGTTGGAGGGCGAACTTCCCGATGGGGCGATGGTTGTGCTCCACAAAAGCGGCAAATTCAGCAAAAACAGGTTAGGATTGTCGGGAGGTTCCGTAGGATTGTTCGAAGGCAAGCGCATCGGTCGAGCAAAGAACCTGGAAAACCTAGCCAGGGACATCAAATCGTTGGGCCAGCTCATCACCAAGCAACAGGCGATGCTGGACGATGCCACCCAACGGCTGGCGACATCGAAAGAGAGCTCCAAGAAAGCGGATATAGAAGAGTTGGGTCGACAGCTCAATCGGTTGAATAGTGAATTGGTGTCGGTAAAAACCAAACAAGAGCAGTACGAAGCCTTCATTACGAACAGTCAAGACCGTAAGCAAGATATCGAACAAAAGATGGCCGGTATCGCGACAGAGCTCCATGCAGCCGAGCCGCGGCTCATTGCGCTGAATGCGGCAAAAGCCGATAGCGGCACAGCCCTTCAGGAAATGCAGCTCGCTTACCAGGAGTTGTCTGACGTGCTCACGGATAGGTCATCGGCGTTCAACCAAGAGAACATCCGCTTCCATCAACAGCAAAATGCCGTTGCAAGCGTTACGAAAGACCTCGAATACCGCGAAAGCCTACGGGATACCTACGAAAGCCGGATTACCAAAAATGCCACGGAATACGAAGAAATACAGGTATCGATCAAAGACACGCTACAACATGTCGACGATTCCGACGACGACCTCGTAGCCATGTATATGCAGAAGGAAGCCTATGAGAAAGGGCTGCAGGAAATGGAAGAAGACTATTACGCATCGCGGGGAAAAATCAATGAAACGGAAGAGCAGATCACGCAATTACGTCGACAGAAAGAGCAGGTAGATTTCCAGTTCGACGAACTGAGGGACCAAAAAACCAACCTGAAACTCGATCTCAATGCCTTAAAAGAACGGCTTTCAGTCGAGTTTTCCATCGACATCAATGACCTTGCCCCACCCGACACGGTAAATGGCGATGCCAAAGATGGGCAACATGACGACGAAGATACGCTCCGCCAAAAGACCGATAAGCTACGTCGACAACTCGACGAGTTCGGCAATATCAACCCCATGGCGATGGAAGCTTACCAAGAGATGAACGAGCGTTATACGTTCATCATCAAGGAAAAGCAAGACCTGCTCGATGCGAAGAACTCACTATTGGACACCATCCAGGAAATCGATGATACGGCGCGCGAGAAATTCATGAACGCATTTACGCGGGTGCGCGACAATTTCATTACGGTGTTCCGCTCCCTCTTCAACGAGGAAGATACATGCGACCTGATCTTAACCGACCCGGAGAATCCCTTGGAGTCCGACATCGATATCATGGCACGGCCGAAAGGAAAACGGCCACTGTCCATCAACCAACTTTCCGGTGGCGAGAAGACACTTACGTCAACGGCGCTCTTGTTTGCATTATATCTCCTAAAGCCGGCGCCTTTCTGTATCTTCGATGAGGTGGATGCACCGTTGGATGACACCAATATCGATAAGTTCAATAACATCATCCGTAAGTTTTCAGACCACTCGCAGTTTATCATCGTGTCGCATAATAAGCGTACAATCGCCAGCACCGATATTATTTACGGCGTTACCATGGTTGAGCAGGGTATTTCGCGCGTAGTGGCTGTCGATATGCGGGAAGTAGCTTGATATCGAAATGAAATCATTGAGAATATGCCCCAACGGACACCGGTACTACAAAAGTAGCGACTGCCCCGTATGCCCAACCTGCGAGGCATCCAAAAAGCCAAACACAGGACCATTTGCCACGCTAAGCGCACCCGCCCGCCGCGCTTTGGCACATATGGGGGTCACTACCGCAGAGGAACTCTCGGGCTACAGCGAAAAGGAAATACTGGCGTTGCATGGTATCGGTCCCTCTTCGCTGCCCAAATTACGTAAAGCGCTGGCAGAATCAGGGCTGGCCTTCCGTAAACCGGCATAGTCGAACCTTGGCCAATTGCCGGCCGAGTATTTTCCGAAAAGGCACAAGCATATCCCAGAGCCATCGATTGGGATCCTTGTCGCGTTCGCCACAATCGATCACTTCACAAGACCGGAAAAAGCGATCATATAGGCCAAATACTAAAACCACCTTCAGTATCCTCTTGTATTTCAACAATAGGTGATGTACGTATAAATGGCCCCATATCTCTACGATGAAGGATTCCTTATCTAAGGTAAGCTCCCTGCCAAACACCTGTTGATGGTTAACCTGCACTCGGTCAAACAAAGTTCCCATTGGGGTTTCGGCTCGCCCCAGTGCCGTACGCCTGAATGACGGATCATTGGTAATTCGCACCAATCCTTCCTCGATATCGATACGAATGGGCACACCTTCGACCATACATAATTTTTCCATCGTATGCTAAGGTAAGCGATAATTGGGTGATTGGAACGGGAATCCGAAAATCAATTTGTATAAATGAATAGATTATATAATGAATATAACTACTTGATTACAAAATGAAAAACAATAAACATTAATTAAAAATTAAATCAAATGAAGGATCATATCCATTAAAACGGCATCAATTTTTTCGGTTTTAGCTCCGTGAATCGCTATCTTCGTTTTTCAATTTATCGGGATCCGACTTGATGACAGTTTAACAATTAATCTGATTTCAATATGGGAAAGGGAGATAAGAAAACCAAGCGCGGTAAAATTGTGAACGGCACCTATGGCCGGAGAAGGCAATCGGCTAAGAAACGAAAGAAAGCATCGGAATCGGTGAAGGAAACCGGGAAAAAAGCATAAGCCCCCGCTACCCCGATGTCAGGCGCTGCCGCAATGCCTCATACAGAACTACGCCTCCGGAAACGGACACGTTAAGGGATGCGATCGTGCCCGCCATGGGTATCCGAGCCAATTGGTCGGACATCCGGATCAAATCATCGGCAATCCCCCGCTCTTCGGAGCCAAGGATAAATGCGGTGGGTACGTAATAATCCAGACCATAAATGCTCTGTTCGGTCTTTTCGGTACAAGCCACCACCTGAATACCCGACTCCTGAAGGAATCGTACGGTACGCGACAAGCTATCTTCGCGGCAAACGCTGATTTTGAACAAAGCACCGGCAGATGTTTTAATGGCATCGGGATTGATTTCAGCAGAGCCTTTCTTGGGAACGATAAGGGCATGCGCCCCCACACATTCGGCCGTCCGTGCGATAGCTCCTAGATTACGCACGTCCGTTATGCCGTCGAGGATGAGAAGCAGGGGCACCTCTCCGCTTTCATACAGGCCCGGCACCACATCTTCGGTCCGTTGGTAAGTAATGGGTGAGATGACGGCAATGACCCCTTGGTGGTTCTTACGCGTCATCCGGTTGAGTTTTTCTACGGGTACCGCTTGATAGCTGATGTCATACCGGCGCAGCAGCTCTTTCAGCTCTAGGAACAGCGGTCCTGATAAACCGCGTTGGATAAAAAGGGATTCGATTTCTTTTCCACCATCGATTGCTTCCATCACTGCGCGGATACCATATACCTGTTGGTTCGTTTCGCGCTTCTCCGGGCTTCCCCGCCATTGCCTTTGCTGCATGTTTGCTGTTATTTGCCGGCGAAGTTACGCATAGTTGCAACGAGATGCAATTTTCACCGCTCCATTCGTTCGTTGTTAATCTCAATCCAATACCCATCGGGATCTTGGATATAGAGTTGCTTTACACCGTCCACCCGCGTGCCTACTTTACCCACCTCCTGTTGTACGTTATAATATACCACGCCGAATTTATTAAGCCGTGCAACGATCTCGTCCATGGACGCCACGCTGAAACAAACGTGCGTATTTCTCCGGTGTTCAATGATTTCCGTTGCATCATTGACCAAGTGAAGGGCCAAACCGGGGCCGATTTCGAACCATTTATGCTTACCTATCTTAAACGGTTCCGGAATGGTGTCGAGTTGCAATACATGCTCGTAAAAGGAAGCACTTTTCTGCAGGTCGTAAACGGATAGCGCAACGTGATTGAACGCGGTTTTCTTCTCTTGCGCAAAATTTTGGGCCGCACACCCCAAAAGGCAGGCTGCGGTCAGCGTATAGCGAATGATGGATTGTTTCATCTCCCAAAGATACGTTTTTGCACATCATGCAGGTATACCATCACGTATAAATAAAAAAGCAATTTGTAAGTTTGCATAAAACAATCCATTATGATGTTGAAATCCCTGATGGCTGAATTCGAATACGAAGCAGCCAATACCAGAAAATTATTGCAGGCAATCCCGGCAAAAGATATCGACTACAAGCCTGCCACCATATCTTGGACCATGGGAGAACTAGCGCAACATATTGCCACCATCTATTATTGGTATGTGGGCACGCTTACACAAGACGTGTACGACCTGGCTGCTGACCGCATCGAACGTGGAAAACCAAGTGACATCGACGCAACACTTGATTTTTTTGAAAAAAATGTGGAGCGGGCACGCTCGGCACTGCATTCGATAACTGATGAAGACTTACGGACACCATGGACCATGAAATCGGGTGACCATACCGTCCTTGGCCCGATGCCCCGCGGGGTCGTTGCCCGCAGCTTCCTGTTTAACCATATATACCATCATCGCGGAGAAATGATTGTTTACCTGCGTGCCACGGGCAATAAAGTGCCGGGCCTCTACGGACCTACTTATGACGATCGCCCTATTCGCTGACGCGGCCTTCAAGGTCGACCACCCGCTTTTCTACCGATTCCATGATATCGGTGAGATGGGTTAACGTCTCGGCAGCCTGGGGATCGGTAATCTTCTGTTCGAGGTTCTTCATACGCAAGGCGATACCGTCCAAGCGGCGGTGCAATTCCTCCAGCCCGTCAAAATCGGCAGGCTGTTCCGGTTCCTTCTTCCGGAAAAATGGCAAGGCGGCAACGGCAAGCGCAATAAGGCCAATAACGATAGCGAGGTAAGCAATCATGGTATTTTCTTTTTGGGGTTTATCAATCTGATCAATAGGTTGTTCTGGATAAACAACTTGTGAACCAGCATGGTCAGGAACGCGTTCCGATAGGGTATCTTCTGAGTATCCTTCCGGTTGTGTTTGTTCCTGTGTGCTTTCTGCCGGCAGAGCTATAAGGTCCGCTGTGCGGGTTACATATCCGTCGTAACCGGCAAGTTGCTTTCGGTAGCCTTTGCCCTCACGTTCAAAAATATCAGCAAAAATACGGTCCCGTAATACTTTCAGGCCAGCTCCGTCCGTTGCCGCCATGGACCGCCAACGGTTATACCAGCGTTCGATCCCGGCTATCGGATTGCTCGACAACTGCTGGTCGAAGCAACCATAATCCAGCGATTCGCACGAAATCCGGAACGCCGTATCTTGGGAGACCGCTTTATCCGTAGCCAAGAAGTTGATGGTTTCCCTGATGAGCTCATATTTGGCACGGTCAACCTGTTCCTGTGCCAAGGCACTCCAAACCAACATCAGCCAACACACCAGGGTTAACAAAGCACTCCGCATAACTTTAAATTTGATAAATTCAATTGTCGTTTATTCTCAACGCCTAAGATAGGGAGAAAATCACATTCGTTCAAAAATCGGACCATCGACTTCCGTTGCCCACATTTAACCACGGCCATCAATTGGCAGCCGCATTTCTCGCGGACACCCGCCGGTTCAAGCTGTAAGTCATCAAAATTTGTAAGGCAAGCAGAAGGGCTATAAAACCCAACAACCATGAATAATCAATATCTGCCGCCAATTTACCGAATAATAACGGGGCAAACGTGATACCGACATACGCACTGGCCATTTGCATCCCCATCACGGCTTGTGCATTGGTCTCTCCAAAATTCCGTGGTGTTTCGTGCAGCAAACTAGGGAAGATCGGTGCACATCCACCACCAATCAGCAGGAACCCCGGCAGGATCGCCGCATCGAATGGTAGCCATAACATAAGCAAACCGACAACGATAAGCCCCTGACCAGCGTACACCATTTGTTTATTGGTGAGCCGTTCGGTAACGAAACCCGAGATAAACCGCCCCAAGGTAATGCCAACATAATACAGGGAGACTAACTTCGCGGCATCATCAGGCTCCAAACGCCTCGTAAAAACCAGGTAACTCGCGCCCCATAGACCGAAGGTTGCTTCGACAGAACAATAACAGAAAAACACCGCTAATGCTTGTTTCAAACCAGGTATCTGCAGTAGTGATTTGAATCCCTTCTTAGATTCCGCAGGGTCCACCGTAGCTGAATCTGACTTTTTCATCCAAAGTGGAATCGATAATAACAACACCAGTACCAACGCTACTTGTACTGAAGCTACGGCAAAATAACCGCTGGCCCACGACCGACCGTGTGCCAATTGCCCGGCCATGACCATCGGACCAATCGCAGCCCCCACGCCCCAAAAGCAGTGTAGCCAGTTCATATGCTTCGCTCTGTAGTGCAGCGCCACGTAGTTATTAAGGGCAGCATCGACACAACCGGCCCCTAAACCAAGCGGAATGGCAAGCAGGCATAGAAAGATGAAATGGTGTGTAAATGCGAAGCCCACCAACGCCAGCGCGGTCATCAAGACACTACCGGTCGTCACCCATGCAACCCCCAACCGCACAATCAATCGCGAACTAAACAAACTGGAGATCACCGTCCCCCCTGCCACGATCATCGAAATAATGCCTGCAAAATGGATGGGTACTTCCAAGTCGATGTACATGGTGGGCCAAGCAGGGCCGAGTAACGAATCGGGTAATCCCAAGCCTATAAATGCCAGGTAGATGACAACAAGGAGCAGTCCCTTTTTTATCGTCGGTTTCATTAGATACCTTCCGAATTTCCGTTACCCGCCATGATGGTGGCTAACTGGCAAAGGTGCCAATAGCTTGGACATTTGTTCAGATCGCGGGGCCATTGGCGGATTACGTCAAAATTGACGGATAGGAATTTATCCGGGTCGGCGAGGACGGTTGCGGCATTGAGCTTCGTACCTTCGGGCACGGGGTGCGTATGGAAGAAATCTTCAAGTTCTTGGATGGACATCATGCTATTCAACGCTATTTTATTGCTAACGGCGGTATGCTCGTGGCAAGCAAAGATAAAAAAACAAAGCCAATCCGCAGATGCGCGGTCTTTGGAACGTATTTTCGTACCTTTGTTCGGAAGCAGCGGGCTAAGCGTCAGTGATATCCGCTTAAACAATCGCATATGGAACAGAAAAAGAAGTTTGGAATGCTCCTTAAGGAACCTGCAGATACATCTTATCTACCCGTAGCGTGGGAATACCGGGAAGTCATCGAAGAAGCAATCGAAAACGCCTTGACAGGTAAAATTTTTTATTTCTGCAAAGAAGAGGGGGTTTGCGAAGCGGCGGGTCGCATCATCGAGTTGAAAGAAATAGCCAAAGCGGGTCTTTTTATCGTATTGGATACCGCGGTAAAAATCAGGGTAGACCGCATTATTACGCTGTATGGCAAACCGGGTGCCGCCTACGACGAATATAATGGGTATGGAAATGCGTGTATGGACTGCCTCGGTGGATATGACCCCGAAGAGTTGTGATTATTTTTTTGCATATAAAAGCGACATTACCTACATTTGCAGCCCTTGCAAAAGGAAAACAACACCAGACTCCGTAGCTCAGCTGGTAGAGCAACTGACTCTTAATCAGTGGGTCGACAGTTCGAACCTGTCCGGGGTCACGGTTTTCAGAAGCCCTTTTTTCATAAAGAAAGGGCTTTTTTTATGTTCGGGTATTTACGGGATGTCCACATAGTCGGGGCCTGAACTCATCCCGCCTTCTTGAATAAACAATGTGGTTGCCAATGTGTTGTTTAAGTATGGATAAGCGCACATGGAATAATCCCACTAACAAAGTAAATCTGCCGTTCGGCATTTGGTTCACGGACCCGGTAACGGGTAAGCGGTGCTGGGCAGCGGTGTACCATGAAACGGAAACATTCGATGTTGATCTGGGTACCGCACAGCTCAGCCTGATCAACAATGGAGACAATTCCTGGAGCGCAGTGGAAAACCTGCTTGACCAGGAAACGGTCAATGAGATCGGGAGCGCTATCGAAGGATATTACGCCGAATTGAACCCTTAAACCTACCCCTACTGACCGTTGATTAAGCGTACCGCGCTTTCGAGCGCTTCATCCCGCCCAGCTTTGATGCCAGCAATGGTCGGAGTAACTTCCACATCAGGAATGATCGCAGGCCGATAAGACCACCTAGTACCGGATTGCCAATCCGCCATAAAAATTCCGGGGCGCGGCCGCATTGAAGAAACGTCCGCCGAACGCATTGATATCGTTGCCGAGGCTGTATTGTTGGTTCAGTAGATTATCGGCTCCCACAAAAAAACGAACCACCAAGCGATTGCCCAGTGGATTTTCCCAACTCACCTTGGCTTGCAACAGGTGGTATTTATCGGCAAACACCGTGTTCGCGTCGTTCAATGGTATGGAAGCGGTGTAATTATGCATTAGATAGGCACTGATGTCAAAGGGCAGCCGAATCATTAAATCGCTCACTACCGTACTTCCGGGCACACCAGTTAGCTTATTGCCGGTGAAATCGTCGTCTCCTACCCGATAATCACCGAAACGGAACCTACTTAGCGTCAAGTTCGAACCTACTTGGAGGCCCTGCAACCACCCCGTTCGGCGCGGCTCGACCACCCATGCCGCCACGGAAAGCTCCGCACCACGCTGCTCAACGGTGCCGGCATTGCCAAAATACTCGGCACCGCTATCGCGCAGCTGACGGATAATCGCGTCAGCCATCCGGTAATAGAACAGGGAGCCATCTACCCAAAACCGACGATCGGCACTTTGCCACCGGGCACCCGTTTCATAATTCCACCCCGTTTCGGCTGCAAGGGCCGTATTGACGATCTTGTCGGATGGCCGTACTTCGGCAATGGTTGGCGGAGAATAACCCCGGGACACCGAAGCCCGCCAAGCCAATGTAGGGTTAAATAGATACGACAGCGCCAACCGCGGCATCCATTCGGCATCGAACCGGTTTTCCGTATACACCTTGTCCGCGTTGGGGTAGCTGGATTTGAAGGCATAACCGTAATAATTAAGACTCGTCGATGCTTCCAGAATAAGTCGCCGCTGGATGTCCGCGCGGACGCGTGCAAAATAAAAATGTTGGCTGCTACGCAGCGCATCAATAGCTTGCTTATCTCCGCGGACACCGCCATTATTATCATAATTGGCAATATCGTTTTGACCATACTGCCCTTCCACCCCTACGTTGATACGCCACAATACCGCACTGCCCGCTCCATCGGTATAATCAATATAGGTACGGAATCCGATATTACCTTCATCGCGCAACTCATAATTGGTGATAAACGGATTGCGTAAATCCGTATGCATACCGAAAATACTGGCCACATGTCGTAATTTTGGGGTTAATTGTGCATCATGTACCAAACCGCCCGTTACCGTTCTATTACGGATGCTTGCCCGCTGGTCTGCGGCACCCGGGGCGGTTGCGGTAGATGGACGGGCCCGTCGAGGATCTTCGGCAAACTGGGCAGCCGTAAGACCGCCCGGGGTATCGTAATATAAATCGGAATACAGCCCTATCAACCGCAACTCGCGATTCGCATGGTACTTCCACCGCTGTACGGTCTGAATCGACTTCCGGTTCATTGCCGAATGTTGCCGGTAGCCGTCAGTGCGTTGGTAGCTCTGGTTAACGCTGAACCCATAGTTACTCCCGGGCTGCAGCGATACACCCAACTGCTGGTGGAATAAGCCGTACGCGCCACCACTTAATTGCAGCGATGCTGAAGGGGAAGTAGCATGCGATGGGCTACCGTGTGGCCTAAGGAGCACCACTCCGCCCGAATTGGCCCCGAAAAGACTACCATCTGGTCCCTTAAGTACTTCAATACGACGCAGACTTCCGGCATCCAACAGGTTGAAATAAGTATTGCCGCCCGCATCGGTGAGGGGGATTTCATCTAGATATACTTTAACGTTGCGCACACCGAATGGAGAACGCAACAGGCTGCCACGGAGCGATAACCGATAGCTTCCGGGCGACCGCTCCTCCATGCGTACCCCCGGTACGGTATTGAGGGCCGGCAACAAACTCGTACCACTTTGGTTCGCTAATACCGGTTGGCCAATCACGCCCGCCGAAGTGGTAAGCCGCAAGAGGGGCTGTTCGGCGAAATAGGCGCTTACGGTTACTTCCTCAAGGTAATTGCTGGTATCCTGGGGCATTTCGGCAAGCCCCCCAAAAGGGAGCGCCATAAAGCTACAAACTAAAACACGTATCATGGATTCGGATAATGATGCCCCGAAGTTACGGATTATGGCCGATTAAATCACTACGGCATTAAACTTTAAACCTTCCTCGTGGTCTAAACAAGACGATTAAATAGAAATAGGAGGTTCGTACCATGAAAGCAATGATCACGTGTATCGCAATGATGGCGGCCGGTTCCGCTTTAGCACAGGATATTCATACCATCCACATCCCCAAACTGGAAATCGAGCGAAACAAAAAAGAAGTCTTTTCGGGCCGGGACTCGTCGTTGGTGGTCTATATCGATACCTTAGTAATGAAAAACAAAAGCCAATTGGTGTTTTTCGGCAAAAAGGATGTGGAGCTTCATGTGCGTCATGCCGACATCGAGAAACGTGGCTATATTTACGGAACCGACGGCAAAAACAATGGCACGGATTTTAAGATCGATATGCGGTTTGAAAAACTGGGCACGTTGTATGTGCTGGCTGGTGGCCAAGACGCCAACAACAATGGCTCGCGCACCTTTCCCAATGGCAACGGTGGTGATGTCACCTTCACCTACGACGGCGATGGCGTCTTACCGCAAACCGATGATAAAAAATCTGCCCATTACCTACACATAGATACCCGCGCAGGCGGATATCGTGTAAACCCGCAAAATGAGCTTCGCAACATCTATAGCTTAATCGGCCAAGGTACCGCCGGGAGACCATTGGGCAACCTGTCTCAGGGGTTGGTATATTCCGGATCGCCGGGTGAAGATGGCGATATCATATTGGAAGAGAGGGAATAGTTCAACTTGGTTAGGTAGCTCTAAGCTAATGCGTCACTTACGGAGGCGCCATAGGAGGCGAGGGAAACGGCCGGATAGAGCGTATTTAGCCCGTTATTCACCGCTACCAGGTCCTTCCGCATATAAACGTTAAATGCCGCGGCGACATCCTGCTCGAATTTATAGATATACCGGCCCAAGAGAAAAGATACCGGTTTGCTCAGACCCGGCAATGCCAGCACCTTCTTCTTCAGCTTCGCAATATCCATATAACGCTCAAATGCCTCCTTATAGGTCATTATCTCCGGACCGCCAACGTCAAATACTTTACCATACGTGCTTGTATCGCCCATAATCTTGTTCAGATATGCGCAGACGTCGAGCAGGTGGATGGGTTGGCACCGGCTTACCGCAAATTCCTTCGGGAGGACGACAAGTTTTGATTTTGCCAAACTCGATAAGATATTCATCAATGCAGAACCCTTCCCGATGATGTTACTTATCCTAACCACGGTATATTCCAGCCCGCTTCGGCCTAAGTATTCGGTGACGGTATCCACGTTGTCATCGGCCAGCTTGGTCACGTAGACCAGGTGCTCGCAAGCGGTAAATTTGAGGGCGCGTATATACCGTTGCAAAGCGATAAGGTCCATTTCCATGCGGATATCGATTTCGTTTACCGGCGACTGGTTAAAATAAAATGCCACATGGGTATCCTGATCAAATCCGGTGGGCAGCGCGCCCCTGAATAAGTCGCCCTCAAGAATGGTTATGCCAAATTTTTCGGGTACGTGTTTATAGAAAAACTTCTCATTACGTATCAGACAGGTTACCTCATGCCCCTCCTCAGACAAGCATACCGCGATATTTCTTGCTAAATAATTATTGAGGCCGGTAATCTGGACTTTCATCTGTATTCTATTTTCTACTTTCAGTTGTCAGTACCTGTCCCACCGTGGCGGGAAAGCGCCTTTGACGATTAAGATAACCGAAGCGGCCGTCCGCTTATTGATCCCTAAAATTTTTGATACTTGCCAATAATCATTGCCTCGTATGTAATAACTATTTCAATCATGTCAGGTTCATATGCAAATGTCACCACGCTTAGAGGCGGTTTGGTAAATTAATCGTACTACCTATTACAATCAAAAGCAGAATATGTTTCCAACGCACACCTATTTTTTTGTTGCAAACTTAGACAAATCGATGAAATATGCCAACGGAGGATAGCATGGGCATTTGTGTTTTTATTGTCAATATTCGCATTCTGGCACATTAGGCCACTTTTCGTCAATAATAAAAGGTTATATTTGCAACATTTAATCCCTCAACTTAGGTATGGACAAGAAGACGATTTTGGTTTGGTTCAGGAATGACTTGCGTATCCATGATAATGAGATATTGCTCCGTGCCGTGGAACGCAGCCAAACGATTGTCCCGGTGTATTGTTTCGATCCCAGGTATTTCATCGAGACGGAGTTGGGCACGCAAAAAACAGGGGTGCTCCGGGCGGCGTTCCTCCGTGAAAACGTGGCTGCACTGCAAAAGGATCTCCAAGCGTTGGGTGGCGATTTGATCATTACACAAGGTTATCCTGAAAAACTGCTTCCCCAAATCGCCGAAAAATATGACGTGGACGAGGTTTATCACCACCGCGAAGTAGCTTACGAAGAGACGAAGATATCGGCACTGGTTGAAGCCGCACTCTGGAAAATGCAAATCAACCTACGGCATTTTATCGGCCATACTTTATACCACAAGGAAGACCTCCCCTTCCCCATCAAGGATATTCCCGATGCATTTGCCACATTCCGTAAAAAAACCGAGCGAGAAAGCAGTATACGTCCGGAGTTGGGCCGCCCCGACGCCATCTACATCCCCGAAGGAATGGATACCGGCCACCTACCCGAACTTTCCGAACTGGGCTTCCCTAATGCCGCTATTGAGGAAGCCGTTCACCTCCATTTCCACGGAGGTGAACGGGTGGCACTGCAGCATATGGGAACCTTTCTTCACAACAATCAAGGTACCTTGGGATATTCCCATCTCTCACCCTACATCGCCATCGGCGCGTTATCGCCGAACACATTCTACCACGCCATCAAGGGTGCTGAAAATATCACGCTCGACAAAAAACGTGTTGAGCAGATCATACTCAAGCTATTGTGGCGCGACTACTATCGCTTCATGTTCAAAAAGCATGGCAACCAGTTTTTCCAAGCCGGTGGTTTAACCGGAAATCCACCGGAGACACTAGCGGACGACAAAAAGCTATTCGAAAAATGGAAGACTGGGACGACCGGTCACCCGATTGTGGATAGCAGCATGAAGGAATTGAACGAAACAGGACACATCAACCATCACCAGCGTGTCATCGTTGCAACTTATTTAATTCATCAGTTGAAAGTCGACTGGCTTAAGGGGGCAGCTTGGTTTGAAGAGAAACTGTTGGATTACGGGCCAGCCAGCAACTATGGAAGCTGGGCACATGCAGCCGGTGTCGGAACTAGCGTCAAAGACAACAAGCCAGCCGATATCAAGAAATTAAGTATCCAATTCTATCCCAAGACATCGGCCGTAGTTGGCTAAACCGCAAGAATTCACCAAAAATAGGCTATCGCTAAAATTTGGACGCAAAATTGTAGCGTATTGCTATGGCAAACGATTTAATAATTATAACTTTGACGCAGTATTGCATAAACAACTAAATGGACAAGCTTTCTTACCTAAGTAACGCAGATTCGGCCTACATCGACTCGTTATACGAAGCCTATAAGGAGGACCCCGATTCAATTGATTTTGGCTGGCAAAAATTTTTCGAAGGTTTTGATTTCGGGCAAAATGGCGCTGCTACCGGTAGTGCTGCCACGCCCGATCATGTACTTAAGGAAATCAACGTCTTGAATATGATCAATGGCTACCGGGATCGCGGGCATCTATTTACCGAGACCAACCCGGTACGTCAGCGGCGCAAATATTACCCGGGTAAAGAACTGGAGACCTTCGGCCTCAGTGACGCCGATATGGACACGGTGTTCAATGCCGGCGTGGAAGTCGGTCTCGGACCCGCGAAGCTAAGCGACATCCGGCAGTTGATCGAAGACACATATTGCCGATCCATCGGCGCAGAATTCAAATACATCCGTAGCCCCGAAAAAATAAAATGGTTACAGGAACGTATGGAAGGGGAACGCAACACCCCTAATTTTCCGTTGGAGCGCAAGAAGCGCATCCTTCAGAAGCTCAATGAAGCGGTGGTTTTCGAGAATTTCTTGGGCACCAAATTCCTTGGCCAGAAACGCTTCTCACTCGAAGGCGCCGAAAGCCTGATCCCGGCACTTGACTCGGTTATCGAAAAAGGTGCCGATTTGGGCATCCAAGAGTTTGTGATCGGGATGGCCCACCGAGGACGGCTCAATGTATTGACCAACATCCTCGGCAAATCCTACGAAAGCATTTTTTCGGAATTTGAAGGCAAAACCTACTCTGAAGAGGCTGAACAGGATTTTGGTGGCGACGTAAAATACCACCTCGGTTATTCTACGGATATCACCACTGACAACAACGCTACGGTGCACCTCAGTCTCGTCCCCAACCCCTCGCATCTGGAAACCGTAGATCCAGTGGTAGAAGGACTCGTGCGCTCCAAAATCGACATGAAATACGATGGCGATGCAACGAAAATCGCACCGATACTGATCCACGGCGATGCAGCCGTTGCCGGACAGGGCATCGTATATGAAGTCATCCAGATGTCGAAACTGGAAGGTTTCCGTACGGGAGGAACCATCCACATCGTCGTAAACAACCAGGTTGGCTTTACGACCAATTTCAAAGACGGCCGCTCTTCTACCTATTGTACAGACATCGCCAAAGTGACGTTATCGCCCGTGTTCCACGTAAATGGCGACGACGTTGAAGCGCTTGTTTACGCAATCAATCTCGCCGTTGAATACCGCCAGAAATACCATACGGATGTCTTTATCGATCTGCTTTGTTACCGTAGGTATGGGCACAACGAGGCGGATGAGCCGAAATTCACACAGCCCTTACTTTATAAGGCCATTGAAAAACACGCCAATCCACGCGAAATCTATAATAAGAAGCTACTGGAGCAAGGGAGCGTAGACGCCAATCTGGCCAAGGAGATGGAAAAGGACTTC
The DNA here is from genome assembly GCF_053550995.1 of Parapedobacter sp. Taxonomy (NCBI): domain Bacteria; kingdom Pseudomonadati; phylum Bacteroidota; class Sphingobacteriia; order Sphingobacteriales; family Sphingobacteriaceae; genus Parapedobacter; species Parapedobacter sp. The sequence continues at coordinate 22,212 of NZ_JBMQOC010000112.1, read as the reverse complement.
CGCAAACTGCTCCAAGAGCGATTGGACGATTCCAAGGAAGACGAGAACCTCACCCATGATAACCCCATGTACTCCGGAGCATGGAAAGGTCTCCGCAAAGCGAGATATGAAGACATCTTCGTGCCCACCAAAACCAGTGTCACCGAAAAAGTATTCTTATCACTGGCCAAAGAAATCAGTACATTACCAACCGACAAGAAATTCTTCAGAAAGATTTCGCGCCTCTTTGACGAGCGGCTCAAAATGATCGAAACCAAAACGTTCGACTGGGCGATGGGCGAACTGATGGCCTATGCAACGTTGCTCAACGAAGGTTCACGAGTGCGCGTTAGCGGACAAGACGTAGAACGGGGGACATTTTCACACCGCCATGCCGTGCTTACCCTGGAAGACTCGGAAGAAGAATACATCCCTTTGCAACAAATCAAGGGTGGAGAGCGCTTCAATATCTATAATTCGCACCTCTCAGAATATGGTGTATTGGGGTTCGAATACGGATATGCGCTGGCAAACCCGCAGTCGCTAACCATCTGGGAAGCCCAGTTTGGCGATTTCTATAACGGCGCACAGATTATCGTAGACCAATATATTTCGAGCGCTGAAACCAAGTGGAGGCGCTCGAACAGCCTCGTCATGCTACTTCCACATGGCCTGGAAGGCCAAGGGCCGGAACACTCATCTGCCCGTATAGAGCGCTTTCTGGAACTCTGCGCCGAAAACAACATGCAGATCGTCAATTGCACCACACCGGCGAACTTTTTCCACGTATTGCGCCGTCAGCTCAAGCGCGACTATCGCAAACCGTTGATCGTATTCACGCCGAAAAGTTTGCTCCGCCATCCAAAAGTGGTCAGCGATATCAGTGATTTTGTCGGCAAGTCGCAGTTCCAAGAGGTAATTGACGATAGCTTCGTAAAATCGGCCGATGTGAAACGTGTACTCTTCTGTTCCGGGAAGATCTATTACGATCTGTTGGAGAAACAACAGGCAGATACGCGTAAAGACGTGGCCATTGTACGCGTGGAACAGCTATACCCCACCCCTATGGATAAACTCCGCGCCATACGTAACAAATACAAAAATGCCGGTGAGTTCCTATGGGTGCAGGAAGAACCGGAAAACATGGGGGCTTGGCCCTATATCTGCCGGAAATTCCGGAACCGGAACATCACGCTGGACGTCGTATCCCGCAAGGAAAGCAGTAGTACGGCTACGGGATACGCCAAGCAACACATTGCCCAACAACTTGCTGTAGTAGGGCGCTCGTTTGAAGATAAGGCGGGCACAGAAGTGAAAGACAATGTGAAAAAAAGTGTAAAGACGGCCGCTAAGGCAGATTAACCGAAAAATAAACAGTCGTATATGAGCTTAGAAATAAAAGTACCGACCGTAGGTGAATCCATTTCGGAAGTCACTCTATCGCAATGGATTAAGCAAGATGGTGACTATGTGGAAATGGATGAGACCATTGCCGAATTGGAATCGGATAAGGCAACGTTCGAATTACCCGCCGAAAAAGCGGGGGTCTTGAGGACAGTGGCCCGGGAAGGTGACACACTCGAAATCGGTGCCGTAGTGGCAACCATTGAAGCGGGTGAGGCGCCTGCAGCCGCCAATGGCACCAAGGATACCGAACCCGAAAAGGTTGCGGATACACCCCAGGCCACTGGCCAGCCTGCCGCTCCCGCTCCGGAAATCGGCGGCACCACCACCTATGCCAGTGGTACGGCTTCACCGGCCGCAGCCAAAATCCTCCGTGAAAAAGGTATCGACCCCACATCGGTAAACGGAACGGGAAAGGATGGGCGAATTACCAAGGAAGACGCTGAAAATGCTTCAGTGCCACAAACGAAGCCGGCCGTGGTCACTACCGGCGTTAGCGGCACACGCGATGAACGCCGTGAAAAGATGTCGTCGCTGCGGAAAACAATAGCCAAACGTCTCGTAACCGTGAAGAGTGAAACCGCCATGCTCACGACCTTCAACGAAGTGAACATGAAGCCCATCATGGACCTCCGTGCCAAATATAAGGAGACCTTCAAGGAGAAACATGGTGTGGGGTTAGGGTTTATGTCTTTCTTTACGAAAGCGGTATGCACTGCATTGAAGGAATGGCCGGCCGTAAATGCCCGTATCGAGAACGATGAAATCGTATATAGCAATTTTGTGGACATATCCATTGCCGTATCTGCACCAAAGGGCCTTGTTGTTCCCATCGTCCGCAACGCGGAATCGCTATCGCTCCATGAAATCGAGAAACGGGTCGTTGAGCTGGCTACGAAGGCCCGTGAAAATAAACTGACCATTGAAGAGATGACAGGGGGCACCTTTACGATTACAAATGGTGGCGTATTCGGATCGATGATGTCTACTCCCATCATTAATTCCCCCCAATCGGCGATTCTGGGCATGCACAATATCATTGAGCGTCCGGTAGCTGAAAATGGACAGGTGGTTATCCGTCCAATGATGTATATAGCCATGTCTTACGACCACCGCATCATCGATGGCCGAGAGTCGGTAAGCTTTTTGGTTCGTGTAAAACAGCTGCTAGAAGATCCCGCACGGTTACTGCTGGAGGTCTGAGATTCACTGCACCGGAGTTGATCATGGTTATCGCTCGTCGTGTATTCTTCCTATCCGCCGCGTTGTTGTCTATCCTGGTAACACGCGCACAGGATATCGGTTGGGACGTTTACTTCCACGGCTTTGCCGATAACCGTGAATATGCACACTCAGGTAGGTATTCCCAATCCATACTTGGTGTCAGCATAGCACCGGAAGTTTATTTTTCAATAGACAGCAGCCATTTCCTGCATGTAGGTGCCAATTACATGCATGAATTCGGTTCCCGGGGAAATAAGACCGACCGTATCTTACCAACCATCTATTACAACTATAGACGACGGGGGCACAACTTCTACATCGGTATGTTTCCGCGCGAAGGCCTACTATCCGGATACCACAGGGCTATCCTTAATGATACGCTACGTTATTACCGCCCCAATGTCGAAGGCCTGCTATGGCGATATAGCCGAAATAACTCCTACCAACAGCTTTGGATCGACTGGACCAGCAGGCAAACAGCAATCGACCGTGAACAGTTTCTAGCGGGTATGTCAGGCCACATCCGTATGGGCCTCGCGTATTTTTCGCACCAGATCACCCTCTGGCATAATGCACGAAGTAAAGGTGACCATGAAACCGAACGAAACCCGATTCGCGACAATGGCGCCGCTATGGTTAAATTCGGGGCTGCGCTCTCATCGATATCGTTTTTAGATTCCTTAGATGTAAGTGGCGGGGGACTGGTCGCCTATGACCGGCTCCGGGGTGTTTACGACTGGCGCATACCAAAAGGGTTCATTGCCGAACTGTACGCGGAATACCGAAAGGTTTTCGTAGCCAATAGCTTCTATGCCGGGGAAAGCCTACCCATCGTATATGGCGACAGGTTCTATACCGCCAGTCGCTACAATCGGATCGACTTGGGTTGGAAGCCGCTACAATATAAAGGGCTCGAGGGACGGTTCACATTGAGTTTCCATTTTACTCCCGGCGCGTTAGACAACCAACAACTGTTCACCTTGCGCTACCGCGTGGGTAGATGGTATGCTAAACCACGGTAACCTTCACCCCTACTCGTTCCAACGCCTTCACGGTATGCTGGGGGATACCGCTATCGGTAATGATCCGATCAACCTCTTCAATGCCACATATCCGTCCGAAGCCACGTTTCCCGAACTTGGTAGAATCGGCAAGTACAATCACTTTCTGTGATACTTCCATCATTTTGCGGTTCAGGTGGGCCTCCTGTGCATTCGTGGTTGTAAGCCCAAACTCAAGATCGATCCCGTCGACTCCCAGGAAAAGTTTACTACAGAAAAAATCCGAAAGGATCTGTTCCGCATAAAGTCCGGCCACCGACGTGGAACTCTTCCGGAGAATGCCCCCGAGTTGCAGTATCTCGATGTTGGGGTGCTTAATCAATTGCACGGATACGTTCAGCGCAGACGTCACTACCGTTAAATTACCAATGGGTTTTATTTCCCTGGCCATTGCCTGCACAGTAGTCCCCGAGGCAATGATAATGGAATCGTTATCCGTGATCATTGCCGCCGCTTCCCGAGCAATGGCTGTTTTTTCCGTGGCCTGAATCCGTTCTTTTTCGAAAACGGTTTTATCAACCGTATAGGGATTAATCAAGGTCGCACCACCGTGTGTGCGGAAAAGCAGTTGCCGATCTTCCAATAATTTCAGATCCTTACGTATGGTAACGGATGACACATCGAGCTCTTTGCAAAGATCCATTACATTTACCGTTCCTTTTTTTTGCAATTGTCCGAGAATGGCTTGGTGTCGTTCTACGCTATTCATATGGCTTACTATTTTTTTCAAGCACGAACATAATCATTTCTTCGCAAAGATGAAGAGGATATTTTTTGCTATTAGAAAAATTTCATTTACTTTTGCTCTTGTATTAAAAACTTTCGATTAGTTACGTATTGAAAACCAGCGATTATGCAGTTCCAGCTTTTAAACCGAATTTCATCGTTAAAACAATTGGCCGACGGCCAGCCATTCGATGTCGTGGTGATTGGCGGCGGGGCGACCGGCTTAGGAATAGCGGTTGATGCGGCCACGAGGGGTTTAAAGGTCGCCCTGCTGGAACAACACGATTTTGCAAAAGGCACCTCCAGCCGCAGCACCAAGTTGGTACATGGCGGTGTTCGGTACCTGGCCATGGGCGACTTCAAATTGGTGCATGATGCATTAAGGGAACGTGGGATTACTTTCGCAAATGCACCGCACATCACCCATACACAACCCTTCATCATCCCTTGTTACTCGTACTTCAGCAAGCTCAAATACCTTGTCGGCCTTAAGTTCTATGATTGGCTGGCAGGGCGCCGTAGCATTGGCAAATCGACCGCGGTAACGAAAGCCGAAATCCAACAGCATTTCCCGAACCTGAAATCAGATAAACTCAAAGGGGGCGTCCGTTATTTCGACGGGCAATTCGACGACGCCCGATTAGCGATAAACTTGGCCCAAACCGCCACCACCCACGGCGCTGCACTGATTAACTACTGCCGCGTTACCGGCTTAATAAAGTCTAATGAAGGGAAAGTTAACGGGGTAAGCTTTACCGATATGGAGACAGGTGTCTCGTACGATTTGAGTGCAAAAGTAGTGATTAATGCGACTGGTGTATTTGTAGACGATGTGCTGATGATGGACACCGGCAACCATAAACCCATTGTTAAACCAAGTCAAGGCACCCATATTGTGCTGGATCACTCCTTTCTCGGAAGCGATGAAGCATTGATGATCCCCAAGACCAGCGACGGACGCGTACTCTTCGGTGTACCGTGGCATGGACACCTCCTTATCGGAACGACAGACGTACCGGTTAACCATCCCTCGCTTGAACCCAAGCCCACAACCTCAGAAGTTGCCTTTATATTAGACACTGCGGCAAAATATTTGACCAAAGCCCCAAAAAAAGACGATATTTTAAGTGTTTTTGCCGGACTCCGCCCACTGGCCGCACCCGAAGACGATCGCGATCCCACCAAAGAGATATCACGCGACCACAAACTTATGGTAAGCTCTTCCGGATTGATCACCATTACCGGTGGGAAATGGACCACCTACCGAAAAATGGCTGAAGAAACGGTGAATAAAGCCCTTGAGGTCGCCGGGCTTCCATCGGTGGCTTGCCGCACGAAAACAACAAGAGTACATGGTTATACCGAGCAACAGCACACTGGCCATTGGGCGGCATACGGTAGCGATGCGCCACGGATAAAATTACTGGCGGATAGCATCGAACAGGGGCAAGAAAAGCTCCATAACGACTTCGAACATATTATCGCAGAGGTCGTTTGGGCAACTAGACACGAAATGGCGCGCACGGTCGAAGATGTTTTAGCCCGACGGTTAAGGATACTCTTCCTCAATGCGCAAGCATCCATCGAAATGGCCCCAAAGGTGGCGGAAACCATGGCAATCGAATTGGGTAAAAGCCAAGATTGGATTGCTGAACAGCTTGCGCGGTACCACGATGTCGCTGCCATGTACCTCATAAAACCATCCCATCAAAAAGTGAAAGATAACGACACCAAATAAACAATTATGAAAAAACAGACAACAAAATAGGGATCTAAGTGCTTATATAGACTTTTTTAAGCAATGTTTCAGTCAGGATCAGCGCGATTTCGCGCCTGAGGTGTTCTTCTATGTTTCATTAAGTTTAATTTCAACGAATAATGTTTAAAAATATTTCAATTTATTTCTTTTACTTCTCATTTTAATTTCGTTACTTTGCGATTACACTAATTTAAAACCAATATAAAAACTAAACAGACAGGAGAAGGTTGCTTTTTAAATTAAACCTGTATTTATGGAAGATAAACGAAACCAACTGCACCGAATTCACATTATCGTGATTTATCGTTAACCAAAAATAAACAACAGAACTCGATACTTGCGGCAACGAAAACCATTTGAAAATTTCAAAAAATGAATATGCAATGAAGCGCTACTATTTACTGACGTGTATATTAACCGTCTTAACTCTTTTCTTCGCATGTAAAGATGAAGGAGAAGCCATTCGTAAGGAACACGACCCGAACGTACCGATTACATTAACGTCCTTTTCGCCACTGGAGGGCGGCGCGCGCGACAAAATCCTGCTGGATGGCGAGAACTTTGGAAGCGATGCCAGTAAAATCCAGGTTTTCTTTAATAACAAGGAAGCGGCGGTGGTCTCTTCCAGCGGGAATCGGATTTATGCCATCGTGCCGCGTCTACCGGGTGAGGACCCTGTAATAAAGGTGGTTATCGGCGAAAAATCGGCCTCCTATGAGGAGACCTTCACTTACACTGCTCAAGCGCAGGTTACCACGGTCACCGGTTCTGGCGACAGGGAATTCGTGCCGGGAACCCTTGACGAAGCGCATGTGTGTGCAAAGTACCTGGAAGTGGACGCGGAGGGTAACCTGTTCATGACCTGGCGGGACGGCACGGGTGATTCGAAATATGGTGTGGGCCGGATCAGTGAGGCAGAAAATCTCGTGACTTCCATGTATACGGCTGGGAGCAGCCCCTATCCGTATGCCAACGGCATAACGGTCGACCGCAAGACGGGCATGATGACCGTTTCCCACGAATCGGTTGTTGAGGTGTTTTTCTCTTTCGACCCGAAAGAGGGATGGTACCCCCGCCAGCGCAATGCGTCGTTCGCGACTGAACATGGAATTCCAAATGGTGACCAGTATATGAACTTTATCTCGTTCAGTCCCTATGATGGGTTTCTCTATACCCGCTCTCGCGATGGCAGTGTGGTCAAGATAAATCCCGAAACTTATGAAGCGACCCTCGTACACGAAGGGTCGAAAGCCGCTGATTCAAAATGGCCGTATGGATCGCAGTATGGGCAGGGTATTAACCCCAAGAAGCCTTGGGAGCTTTGGATGACCCTCCATTCAAATGCCAGTCCGAATGAATTCAAACAAGGGCTCATGATGCTGGATTTACGCCCGGAACACATCAATGAAGGCTTCAAACGGGTCAATGCCGTCGGCGGTAGCGGTCATCGCGATGGACCGATCGAAGATGCTGTATTTAACTACCCAAAAGGCATCAAGTTTGACAACGACGGAAACATGTTTGTTGCGGACTATAATAACCATTGTATCCGTATGGTATCGGCCGACGGCATCGTCACGACGGTTGCAGGGCAACCCGGAGTCGCGGGTTACAGAGATGGAGGTCCGCTAGAGTCTCTGTTCCGGAACCCTTGGGGGGTTGCAGTCAACGAACAAGGAGATATCTATATTGCTGATTATGGCAATTCACGGATCCGCAAATTAGTTATTGAATAATAAAGCTGTCTAATACAATGAGAATCATTCATATTTTGTGCCTGTTACCCTTGTGTTTTTGGCTCACGGCAACATCTGCACAGCAAACAAAGGAGTTAACGGTTGCCGGTACGGTGGTCGACGAAACGGGCGAGCCGTTATCCGCCGTATCTATTTATGTAAAAGACAAGGCCACCGCCGGTACGTCAACCGATGCCAATGGCGCGTTTAGCATAAACGTGGAGTATGGCGATCGGCTGGTATTTTCGTATGTCGGTTATGAACCATTCGAGCATGTGGCCATCGAATCGACCAATGATCTGTCTATCGCGCTCACCAGCAAGAGTGAGGCCCTGGACGAAGTCGTCGTGGTCGGCCTAGGTGCTACGCAGCGAAAGATCAGCTCGGTCGGCGCCATCACCTCCGTTGATGTGAAAGACCTCCAAAGTCCGGCTCCTTCCATGACCAACCTGCTTGGCGGACGGGCAGCCGGGGTCATCTCGATGCAGGCCAGTGGCGAACCGGGACAAAACATCGCTGACTTCTGGATACGCGGTATCGGTACATTCGGCGCCAATGCCAGTGCCCTGGTGCTCATCGATGGTTTAGAAGGTGATCTGAATACCATAGACCCGGCGGATGTCGAGAGCTTCTCCATACTGAAGGATGCGTCGGCCACCGCCGTTTATGGGGTACGCGGTGCCAACGGCGTGGTATTGGTTACTACCAAGAGAGGTACGGTGGACCGCATACAGATCACGGCCCGCGCCAACACCACCCTTTCGCGGCTCAATCGCTTGCCACAATACCTGCGCGCTTACGACTATGCGCTATTGGCCAATGAGGCCGCTTTCGCCCGCAACGAATCGCCTGTTTATACCGAAACCGAACTGGGCATCATCCAAGATGGATTGGATCCGGATATGTATCCGGATGTGAACTGGCAGGACGAAATCCTCAACAAAAGCTTTTGGCGCCAAAGCTATTATATGAGTGGACGTGGGGGGTCTGATGTAGCCCGTTACTTCCTGAGCTTGGGCGGAAAAAGTGAAACTGCCGCTTACAAGGTAGACAAAAGCAGTCCGTACAGCTCCAATGTAGGCTTCGATACCTACACGTACCGGATCAACTTGGACATTAACTTGACCCCAACGACCAAAGTATACCTGGGATCGGATGGATATTTATCCAAACTGGATCAGCCCGGTGTGGCCAATACCGACTTCATATGGGGTGCGCAGTCAGCGCTCACTCCGTTAGCCGTTCCCACACAATATTCCAACGGTATGCTGCCCGCCATGGGAAGTGGCGGATTATCATCTCCCTCTGTGCTGATTAACCGTACCGGGAAAGCCTCGGAACAGTGGTACAAAGGCAAAACGACCCTCTCGCTGAACCAAGATCTTTCCGCTATATTAAAGGGGCTCAAGTTCCGTGTGCAGGGTGCCTACGACATCCATAGTGAATTTAAGGAGCGCAGATGGGTACAACCGGCGCTCTATCAGGCGATGGGTCGGGACTACGATGGATCGCTCATCACCCAGGAAACGGTACAGGAGAGAACTGCGGACTACAGTAAAGAAACGCAGCAATACCGCAAGTTCCATTTAGAGTCCACGATCAACTACGACCAGAAATTCGGTGATGACCACCGCACATCGGCATTGATCTATTACTACATCAGTGATGCCAAAAAAACCGAAGATGCCACCAACAACTTAACAGCTATTCCGTTACGTTATCAAGGGGTATCCAGTCGACTGACCTACGGGTTCCGGGATACCTATTTGCTGGATGTCAACTTTGGGTACACCGGCTCCGAAAACTTCCAACCGGGCCGACAGTACGGCTTTTTTCCATCGGTTGCCGTGGGTTGGGTGCCCACGAGCTACAAATTTATGCAGGAAAAGGCTCCTTGGCTCAATTATTTCAAGATCCGCGCATCCTACGGGACCGTGGGTAACGACCGTATCATCAACGATGTCCGTTTTCCATACCTAACGAAGGCCAATCAAGGTTTCGGCACCGTATGGGGAGTGTATGGTATAGAAACCATCAGCGAAACCCGTATCGGTGCGGATAACCTGGCCTGGGAAAGGGCGATCAAATCCAACCTCGGTATTGAAGGCCGGTTGTTTAACGACAAGATCGATTTCGTGATCGACTTCTTCCGGGATCAGCGCAACGGTATTTTCCAACAACGGGTGCAGGTACCGGAGTACGTAGGGGTCATTTCCAATCCCTACGCCAATGTGGGCCGGATGAGAAGTACCGGTGCCGATGGAAACATCAGCTACAACACGCAGGTTAATGAAGACTTCGGTTTCACCGTGCGCGGTAATTTCACCTACTCTAAAAACGTGGTGCAAAATTGGGAACAAGCCTATATGGAATATCCGTACCTGGAATACAACGGCTTCCCATACGGTTCCATCCGTGGCTATCAGGCCCTGGGTCTATTCAAGGACGAAGACGATGTCAGGTATAGTCCGAAACAGACCTTTGGTACGGTCATGCCCGGCGACATCAAATACAAGGATGTCAATGGCGACGGCGTGATCAACCCGTTAGACAAAGTACCTTTAACCCATAGCGATTATCCCTTGTTGATGTTTGGCTTTGGCGGCGAGTTCCGCTATAAAGATCTATCCCTGGGCGTGCTGTTCAAAGGAACCGGAAGAACGCCTTTCTACTATGTAGGAATGCCTAAGGAATATAAGGGTGTCACAGAAATTAACGGGATGGGTTATATGCCTTTTTACAACGGTACGGCAGGTAACGTGATTACGTTGGCAAACAATCCGGAAAATCGGTGGATCCCCTTGGAATATGCCATCGAAAACGGCATCGACCCGGCGTTGGCAGAAAACCCGGATGCCCGTTTCCCACGCCTGCAATATGGCGAGAACAGCAACAACACGCAATTATCGACTTTTTGGCAAGACGACGCACGCTACATACGGTTGCAGGAAATCACATTGAGTTACCGCGTCAGTCCGGCCTTCCTGCAACGGGTAGGTGTCAGCTCAATGGATCTCCAGTTTGTGGGAAACAACCTCTATATATGGGACAACGTGAAAATCTTTGACCCGGAACAAGCCGCATGGAACGGTCGTAAATACCCTATACCGACCACGTATTCGGCACAGGTATATATCAATTTCTAGGCGACAGGCATAAATAAACGACATGAAAACGTCAATAATCATAAAGAGAATAGCGAGCGCAGCCCTGATCATTCAGCTGGTTGCGATGATGACTTCCTGTAAGGACTACCTGAATATCGACAGTTACTTCGATGATGAATTCAACATCGATTCGGCATTCAGCAACACCCGGAATATGGAAGCCTATATGTGGGGGGCAGCCGCCATGTTCAATGATGAATCTCGAACCATCCGAAGCAATTATACGCCCGGGCCCATGGCGACGGACGAAGCATTCAACGGACTGACAGGCGCCGGAACCACCAATATCTATTACGGGATGGATTTTGCTACGGGAAACATTACACCGGATAAATTGGGCGGACTCAACCAATGGAATAGGTATTACAAAATCATCCGGAAATGCAATTTGATCTTGGAAAACCTTGAGCAGCCGTTCGATATGACCACACTCGATCGGCAACGGATCGAAGGGTATACCCGCTTCATACGGGCCTATGCCTACTACAATATTTTGGTGGATTACGGTCCTCCAATATTGCTAGGCGATGAAGTGCTCAACACGAACGAATCCATGGAATACTATGACCGGCCTCGGTCTACCTACGACGAAGCGATGGACTACACCTGTGGCGAGTTGGAAAAAGCTGCCCAACTGATGCCGACAGATGTGGGGCTTCTGAACTTTGGACGTCCGACGAAAGGAGCCGCATTGGCGCTGGTTGCCCGTTTGCGGCTGATACACGCCAGCCCGTTGTATAACGGTGGTGACGCAGCCCGTTCTTACTTTGGCAATTGGAAACGGAAGACCGACGGAGTGCATTATGTTTCCCAGGAATATGACGAAGCACGGTGGGCCGTCGCCGCAGCAGCCGCCAAACGCGTAATGGATATGGGATTATACAAACTCTATACGGTACCCGCAGATGATCGAACACCTGCGCTGCCAACCGGTATTACCTCCGACCCCGATTTTTATAACACTTATCCTAACGGAGCGGCCGGCATTGATGCCTTCAGGTCCTATTCGGATATCTTTACCGGTGAATCCGTGGCCGCCATCAATCCGGAGATTATTTGGGGGAGAAGTGCTCCGTATATCAACACCGACCTCAACCAGGGCGCTCTTCCGCCAACGCTCGGCGGTTGGGGGCGCTTCTGTGTAACGCAGAAAGTCGTCGATGCCTACCTGATGAATGATGGTCGGACCATACAAGAAGCCCGTGGCGACACGTATTTCGAGCAAGTCAGCGATTTGCCCGCCGGCGGCACTTTTGAAGACCTCTTTACCGAACAATCGAAGAGCTTCTCGGGATACCCGCTCAATGCGGGTGTGTATAAGATGTATGCCAACCGGGAGATGCGCTTTTACGCATCCGTCGGATTCAACGAAGCGGTGTGGCAGGCATTGTCTTCCACAACGCTTTATAATCACACCGCTAAATACTACTTCCAGGATCTGGATGGCCGTGGCGGCGTTAGCGCGAACTCTCCCAACTATCCGATTACGGGGTACATCATCAAAAAATGGGTTCACCCCTATGACGCTAAAAACGGAACGGGGGCACGGCAACTCCCCAAATTTTACGCCATCATCCGGTATGCCGAGATCCTGTTGTCGTATGCCGAGGCACTCAGCAACCTGACCGGCAGCCACACCGTCCAGTTGGGTGACAAATCATATACCCTGAGCCGCAATATTGATGAGATAAAAGGTGCGTTCAATGCCGTCCGCTATCGCGCTGGACTGCCCGGCTTATCGGCAAGCCAGCTTGCCAATCAAGCGGAACTACAGGAGCAAATCGAACGGGAACGCATGATTGAGTTTCTGTGGGAAAACAGACGTTTCTACGATGTCCGTCGTTGGGGCATCTACGAGGAAACCGAACGTGAGCCGATCATGGGCATGAACCCAGACGGCGCGACCAAAGAGGCCTATTACCGGCGTGTCATTCCGGGCACCTCCTCGTTCCTGACCAGAGAAGTCAATAAAAGAGCCAATTGGGTGCCGTTACCGCGTGCCGAATTGAGAAGATTGCCTTCGGTCGATCAAAATCCGGGCTATAATTAGGAATGAACGATAAAAGAAAAAAAATGAAAAGAGGTTATATAGCAATGCTTGCACTGAGTACAGTGCTCGTATCCTGCAAGGACAATGAAGTGTTCGAAAAGGAAATGTATAAAAACGAGGTCTCCTTAATTAGTAGCGACGATCACAATGTTTTTCGAGAGGTCGTGCAATTGACCGGAGACGAAATCATCGGGTATGTAGCCGCTTCTGTCGGCGGTACCCATGCCCCTGAAAAGGATCTGGTGATTGGCTTGGAGGAAGATCCCGCGCCCTTGGAAGAATATAACTGGTCGAATTTTGATGCGGCGGAAGAATTGTATGCCAAACTGGTGCCCGCCGACAAGTACGAGCTTCTTGACGACAAGATCGTAATCAAAGCTGGTGAGCGTACGGGACGAACCATGATCAAGCTGCGGCCAGAAGGCCTATCTCCGGACTCGACCTATTTTATCGGGTTAAAGGCTACCAATATCGCGGACGTGGAGATTAATCCTACAAAAAACACCGTGCTCTATCAGGTATCGTTCGAAAATGAGTACGCTTCCCAGATCACCAATTCCATGTATACGATGACGGGGATCAAAGACGGCAACATACCTGTGGCTGCCAATAAAGAGCTTTTTCCATTGACACATAACAGTGTACGGATGATCGCCGGCAATGAATTATACGAGTCGAAAGTATCAACAATCGAAAAAAAATCCATTATATTGGAAGTAGACGAATTCAACAACGTGACCATCAAGCCATATAAGGACATCTCGGTTGTGCAATTAAACAATGACCCCAAGTATCCGAATATATTTAAGGTCGAAGAGGCTTTCGGGAGAGAAACCAACGTGTTTCTATTGTCGTACGAATATACGATAGATGGCGTCACCATGACGATGAAAGAACGCGTGGAGTTGCAGGTCAAGTAGCATAAATGGAAAAGAAAGACCATTTTACCCGGCGTGCTTTTATACAGGGCACTATTGTCACTGGCCTGGGGTTGACCCTCAACCTGGGGAGCTGCAAAAAGCCGTCCCTACCGGAGGAGCCAACCGAGCCGACCAAACCCGATGAAACGCCGGAACCGGACGACAGCGAGGACACCTTCAAGGTGACCGATGTGTCCTTCCCGTTCCAGACGGACGTATCCAAGGGGATGGCGCTTACCATCGCGGGGGTCGGGTTCGCCACGGGTGACAGGATTGTCTTTCAGCCGGTAGCCGGCACCAACCACGAGAAAGTTACCGTGGAAACCACTAGTGTCACCGACTATGCCGCCGTTGTGGTACTGCCCGACACGCTCCATTCGGTCCGGTACGAAATCTACGTAACCAGAGGTACGGAGTCGTTGTATTTGGGTGCTACCAACTTGAAGGTTGTCTTTAACGCCACGATCCCCGACCAACCCGGGATGACGGTAAAAGGTACCGTCTACGCCGCCGGTGCGGGCTTAGCCGGCGTGGTGGTCTCGGACGGCTACGCGGTTTCGAAAACAGATGCCGAGGGAGTCTATTACCTGCCATCGGCAAAGAAGAACGGCTATGTTTTCGTGTCTATCCCGGCAAACTACGAGGTCGCAACCGATGAGCGCCTGCCGCTGTTTTTCAATCGGCTGGCCCGGGCCGAACAGATTGTGGAAATCATGGATTTCGAGCTCACCCCCGTCGACAACAATCACCACGTGGTCATGGTGTTGGGCGACATGCACCTGGCCAACAGAAACCAAGATGTCAGTCAATTCCAATCGGGATTCCTGGCCGACGTGAACCAGTCCATCAGCCACTACGAGCAGGCGGGCAAGAAGGTGTATGCATTGACCCTGGGCGACATGACCTGGGATACCTATTGGCAATCGAATAATTATTCCCTGCCCGATTATCTCCAGGAAATGAATAAGATCAATGCGCCGGTATTCAATACGATAGGAAACCACGACAACAACCCGGCCAAGACGGGCGATTGGGAAACTTCCGACAGGTTCCGCACCATTCTTGGCCCTACCTATTATTCATTCAACATCGGGAAGGTACATTATGTGGTTCTTGACAACATCGAATACCTGAACACCAATAACCGCAACTATAATGGTACCATCGTTGCCGAACAGATGGCTTGGTTGGTCAAGGATCTCGATATGATTACCGATAAAAGTACGCCGATTTTCGTTGCGATGCATATTCAGCTCGCATCAAATCCGAACATCGAAAGCGGCGAATCGGCAAACCCAAGGATCCGGTTGACCAATGGGCAGGAACTGATCGATGTGTTGAGTGCCTTTGATACGGTGCACGTGTTTACCGGGCACACCCACATGAATTACAACATCCGTTATTCACCCTCGCTTTTGGAACATAATATTGGCGTGGTATGTGCCACTTGGTGGTGGACAGGCAAATTGGCCAACAACCACATCTGCAAGGACGGCACACCCGGCGGGTATGAAATATGGGAAGCGGACCACCGGGACCTGAAATGGACGTATAAAAGCATCGGATATGACGAAGACTATCAATTCAGGGCTTATGACCTGAACAAGGTCCACATCACGAAAGATGTCTATGCACCGGCATACACCGGTACATCGTGGAATACCTATGCCGTGGAATATGCTGATCAAAACCAACGCAACGAGGTGCTGATCAATGTATGGAACTACGATACCGATTGGACCGTTACCGTAGCTGAAAACGGCAACCAGCTACCCGTTACGCGGGTACACGCGCGGGACCCGCTGCACATCATATCGTATACTGCAAAACGGTTGGATGCCAATGCGGTACCCACGGCAGATTTTGTAACGGCGAAATCGTCGCACTTATTCAAGGTGCAGGCGTCATCGCCCACCAGTACATTGGAGATTACCGTTACGGACGGTCTCGGAAGGGTATACACCGAGCAGATGGTCCGCCCTAAAGAACTGGAGTACCTCATGAGGTAACACCATAAACTGATTATCTTAAAATCACAACAATGAAAGCAACTGATTACACTAAACTAGGAAAGGTGTTGATTACGTCCTTAAACGTGTTATGCTTGGGCATCTTAGTATTCTTTTCTTCCTGCGAAAAGGAAGACGGCGGTGGCACCCCGTTTTCACTGAAAGACAACCCGACGGAAATGGTCGTTTCCGCACAGGGCGAATCCCAGACCTTTACCGTACAGACTCCCGGGGCATGGGAAGTTGAGCCCCTACGCGACGAGCCGTGGATCAAGATCGAACCCATGGCAGGAACCGGCAACGGAACATTTACGGTTACGGTCGACCGGAACACAACGCTGGAAGCTCGGGAATCGGTGCTCACCTTTGTGGTCGATGGCGGTAGAAAGAATACCGTGTTGCGGATCGATCAGGCAGCGCGTGAACAAGAAGACGGAACCGCCGATCCTTATTTAAATCTCGACGGGATGGAACGTTTAGAAGTGCCCGAAGAGGGCCTGTATGGGCGATATACTGTCCGCTCTACCGGCGAGTGGAAAATAGAGATCCCAGAAGATGCGGACTGGCTAACCATCGAACCGATGACAGGAAGCTTCGACCAGGGCGTAACCGTGACGGTCGATTTAAATGCGACACCTAATGCCCGTACAGCAAATCTCATTTTCTACCTCAATGGCGAGCAGGTTCCCGACTTGTTTGAAGTCAGCCAGGCAGGTATGCAAATCATCCTCTATGAGGATTTCAACTGGTTGAATTACGGAAGTTCCATTTTTTACACGACCAGCGGCGAAACCCGAATAGATAAATGGACCGACACTGAGATGGAAAAAGGATGGTCTTGGCACAAGCCATCGGCCGACAACATTCCCTCTACCTATGCCCGTGACGGTTTTGTGAAACTCGGCAAAACGAATTACGGAGCGGATATACTCAGTCCGAAACTGGCTGCAGTGGAGGGTACACAGAATCTGCAGGTATCGTTTAAAGCGGTTCCTTACCAAACCGCCGGTGGCACCAGGGATGGTACCGTACTCAAGGTAGGCTTGGTTGGCCCCGGCACGATCAATACAGAAACGTTTGCTATCGATAACTGGCCCAATTATGACCTCGATCCAAACTGTACCGAGATTTGGTTAGCCCCCGAAACAACGCGCACATTCACCATCACCGGGGCCACTGCCGAGACGCAAGTCTGGTTTTTGGGTGGTGATTATGATCTGCGTGATGCCGATCCCAATAAAAACCGCATATTTTTAGACGACATCCTCATCACGGTCTTGAAATGATAAGCATGGTGTATCGGCCGACAGTGTCCCGGCTTGGTTATATGGCGCCAGGCACGGCTGTACTTTGTTTTGAGTCAAACATTTTTTAGCTTTGGCAGCTCTTGCAGTGCTTATGAACCGTGTAAATCCAAATGCATATACTATTGCGAAGCAAGAAAAACAAGACAAGGTGAGGTAATCCGAAATCAGTAAATTGAAATTATGAGCCAATATATCTTAGCATTAGACCAAGGGACCACGAGCTCGCGCGCTATCATCTTCGACCAAGAGGGAAAAATCGCGGCATTGGCCCAAAAGGAATTCAAACAGTATTATCCACAATCAGGATGGGTCGAACACGATGCACAGGAAATCTGGTCAAGCCAGCTCTCCGTAGCCACTGAGGTCGTGGCCAAAGCTGGATTAAAGGCATCCTCCATCGCCGCGATAGGCATCACCAACCAACGGGAAACAACCATCATTTGGGAACGGGCCACCGGTCGACCGATACACCCGGCCATTGTTTGGCAAGAACGGCGTACGGCCAGCTACTGCGATTCGTTAAAGAAACAGGGCCATGCCGACACCATCAGAGAAAAGACAGGCCTTCTTATCGACGCCTATTTCTCTGCCAGCAAAATCAACTGGATGCTAAGCCAGGTGGAAGGTGCCCGCGAGAAAGCTGAAAACGGTGAACTGGCTTTCGGAACGGTAGACTCGTGGCTGATCTGGAACCTAACCGGCGGTGAAAAGCATGTCACCGATGTGACCAACGCATCACGCACCATGCTTTACAACATCAACACCCTTTCGTGGGACGATGAACTGTTGGACTTATTTGAAATCCCCCGCAGTCTGTTGCCTGAAGTGAAGAGTTCATCGGAAGTCTACGGCGAGACCGCCGCAAATATCCTAGCGGCAACCATCCCGATTGCCGGTATCGCAGGCGACCAACAGGCGGCCCTTTTCGGCCAGTTATGCACCCAGCCCGGCATGGTGAAGAACACGTATGGTACGGGATGTTTCATGTTGATGAACATCGGCGAAAAGCCGTTGCTTTCGAAAAATAACCTGGTCACTACCATCGCTTGGCAGCTTGGAGACACGGTGCAATATGCGCTTGAGGGCAGTATTTTCATCGGCGGAGCCATTGTACAATGGCTCCGTGATGGCTTGGGTATCATCCGGAATTCGGCTGATGTGGAAGAGCTGGCGGCTAAGGTACAAAACACCGACGGCGTTTACCTCGTCCCGGCATTTGCCGGTTTAGGAGCCCCGCATTGGGATCCCTACGCAAGGGGGACCATCGTTGGGCTCACCCGGGGCAGCAACGCCTCGCATATTGCACGTGCCGCATTGGAAGGCATTGCCTTTCAGACGGCAGATATCCTCCGGGCGATGGAAGCCGATGCACAAACCGAGATCAAGGAGCTGCGTGTCGACGGCGGCGCTACCGCGAACAACCTGCTGCTCCAATTCCAGGCAGACATCCTCAAAGCGAAAGTCGTGCGCCCAAAGATCACGGAAACAACGGCCATTGGGGCCGCATATTTGGCCGGACTGGCCGTGGGGCTCTGGAAAAGCACCGACGAAATCCAAAGCCAGTGGCAAGTGGACCGCACATTCGTTGCCGACTCTTCGTACGATGCCGAATCAGCAACCCGCAGCTGGCACAAGGCTGTGGAAACGGCAAAAACGTTTAAATAAAATCAAGTAGATAAGATATGACACCATTCATTGCAGAAATCCTCGGCACGGGCTTCCTCATCCTGCTGGGAGGCGGCGTGGTTGCCAACGTGGTATTGAAAGGCACCAACGGAAATAACAGTGGCTGGATTGTGATTACCACCGCATGGGCGCTCGCCGTATTTGTGGGCGTAGTCATCGCCGGACCCTACAGTGGCGGGCACCTCAATCCAGCCGTCACGTTAGCGATGTGGATGGTGGGAACCATCGATACGGTCGATGCATTGTGGTACGTATTGGCTCAATTCATCGGTGCCATGGGCGGTGCTTTCGTGGTGTGGCTAATCTATCAGGATCATTTCAAAGCGACGGACGATGCCGGTGCCAAACAAGCGGTTTTTTGTACCGCGCCGGCGATCCGAAATTTACCCGTGAATCTCATCAGCGAAATAGTGGGTACCTTCGTACTCCTGTTTGCTGTTTTCTACTTCACGGATGCTCAGTTGGGCGATACCGACCAGGTTACGCCGATTGGGCTCGGATCCATTGGTGCTATTCCGGTTGCCTTCGTGGTGTGGGTCATCGGCTTGGCGTTAGGCGGTACCACTGGTTATGCTATCAATCCGGCGCGTGACCTGGGACCCCGCATGATGCATGCCTTATTGCCCATACGAGATAAAGCGGCATTCAACGTGTCATACGCTTGGGTGCCCGTTATCGGCCCGCTGGTGGGGGCAGCGCTTGCCGCTGGCCTGTACCTATTATTGGACGTATAATACTCCGGCCCTGTTGCCGCAGATCCCATATCCAGGGACTACAGGAATCAAAAAGAGATGAATCGATGGAAAACCGAAGAGATTTTTTAAAAAAATTGACCCTACTGGCCGGAGCCACGGGTATGGCGACCGGTATTCCGCCAGCCATCCAGCGCGCATTGGCGATACCGCCAACACCGGGGAGTACATTCCTGGATGCAGAACATATTGTCATCCTGATGCAGGAAAACCGATCGTTCGACCACGCGTTTGGGACACTCAAAGGCGTTCGCGGATTCAACGACCCCCGCTTCATATCCCAGCCGAACGGCAACCCCGTTTGGTTCCAATCCGATCTCAAGGGCCATACCTACGCTCCTTTCCGACTGAATCTGCGGGAAACGAAAGCCACATGGATGGGTGCAGTACCACATTCCAGATCCAGTCAGGTAGATGCCTATAATGATGGTGGACACGATAATTGGATCGAATCAAAAAGAAGAGGCGGCGATTTGGGTAAGATTCCCCTTACAATGGGGTACTATAACCGCCAGGATATTCCCTTCAATTATGCGCTTGCCGACGCATTCACCGTCTGTGATCAGAATTTCTGCTCGGGTATGACAAGTACCTGGCCAAATCGTTTCTTTTTTTGGACGGGTACGATAAGGGAAGAACAGACCCCTACCAGTAAGTGGTGGATACGGAACGACCTCGGCCTTGGACAAGGCCGGTGGAAAACGTTCCCCGAGCGCTTAGAAGAGGCAGGCATCAGCTGGCGGATATACCAGAACGACGTCAGCTGCGGCGGGGGCTTCGTGGGCGAAGAGCGCTCTTGGTTAGCCAATTTCGGCTGTAACCCACTCGAACGGTTCGAACGGTATAACGTGCAGTTTACGTCGCGCTATCTCATCGGTTACCGGAACCAACTGCACGAGCTACCGGCAGAGATCGATGAACTTCAGGATAAAATCGCCAAGCTTGAAGTGGGAAGCGAGGCGCACCAAAAAGCCCAAAAGGCATTGGAAAAGAAGACGGACGCCTTGGCAAAAGCACAGCGCGAAGTAAGACACTGGGCAGCGGAAAATTTCGACAAACTCGACGAAACCGAAAAAAACCTCTTCCAAAAAGCCTTTACGACCAACCAGGACGATCCCGATTTCCATAGCCTTGATGTCTTGAAATATACCGATGAGGCAGGACAAGAACAGGA
This sequence comes from Parapedobacter sp., assembly GCF_053550995.1. Taxonomy (NCBI): domain Bacteria; kingdom Pseudomonadati; phylum Bacteroidota; class Sphingobacteriia; order Sphingobacteriales; family Sphingobacteriaceae; genus Parapedobacter; species Parapedobacter sp. The sequence continues at coordinate 1,258 of NZ_JBMQOC010000112.1, read as the reverse complement.
GCTTACGGTACCCAAGGGCGACATTTTGCATGCATTTCGGAAAGACGTGGCAGCGGGGACCTTACCTACCGTTTCTTGGATGGTACCGGCCGAAAGGTATTCGGACCACCCTACCTCGCCTTGGTACGGATCGTGGTATGTATCGGAAATCATGGATACGCTGACCAAAAACCCTGAAGTGTGGAAGAAGACGATCTTAATCATGACCTACGATGAGAACGACGGTTACTTTGACCACATCCCGCCATTCGTACCCCCAAACCCATATAAAAAAGACCCGGGCAAATGTTCCGATGGCATCGATCCCCGTATCGAATATACTACCCTAGAGCAGGAACTGGCCGAGGGAAAAAAAAAGAACGACGCCCGCGGTGCGGCCATGGGTTTGGGTTACCGCGTGCCGTTGGTCATCGCCTCGCCTTGGACAACAGGCGGACGTGTATGCTCGCAAGTGTTCGACCATACCTCTACCCTACAGTTTTTAGAAACCTTTGTCAATCAAAAGTTCAATACCAGCATTAAGGAAGATAACATCAGTGCATGGCGACGGGCCATATGTGGAAACCTGACCGCCGCATTCCTGCCCGCCGACAAGCTGCAGGACAACGACGGCAACCTACCGTATATCCAGCGGGATAGTTATCTGACGGGTATCCATCAGGCACAATTCCGGGATGCCCCCAACGGTTTCCGAAACATGGAAAGTGATGAGCTGGTAAACGGCAAGACGCGCCCTTGGAATTTACCCCATATGCCACGACAGGAACCGGGAATCAAACCCGCATCGCCATTACCCTATGAGCCGTATGCCGACTTGAAATCCAATGCAGGTGGGTTGACGTTGAGCCTCGCGGCTGGAAACACTTTCTTCGGGAAAGAAAGTGCCGGCGTGCCATACACCGTTTATCACCGTGGCCAGATCCGTTCGTATGCCGTCGTTGCCGGCGATCGGCTTACCGACGATTTCAACATCGACGCAGAAGGTTATGATATCAAGGTCAACGGTCCCAACGGGTTCCATCGCCATTTCAATGGCCCCCGCTTTCCGAGCCTCGCCGTTGAACTCCACTATGACACCCGCAACGGCCATCCCACGGGAAACATATTACTTCTGCTGAAGAACAATGGCAGTACCATGTCCACCGTTCATATTAAAGACAACGCGTATAAAAAGCCTGATCAAACACATTCTTTGAAAGCCGGAGATACCAAGAGCATCGTATTGCCCCTTACAGAGAGCCACCATTGGTACGATTTG
>NZ_JBMQOC010000111.1:0-37199 GCF_053550995.1 Parapedobacter sp. | reverse complement strand
CGAGACACTCCAGAAAAGCAACTTGGCTACTCTACGGGTGGGGAGCCTTGTCAATCTCGAGCGCTGTACCAGAGTTGGCGACCGGCTCGATGGCCATATTGTGCAGGGGCATGTTGACCAGACCGCGCAATGTGTTTCGATCGCCGACCAGCAAGGCAGCTGGCGTTATACTTTCCAGTTCGATCGTTCAAAGGGAAACATCACGGTGGAAAAAGGGTCTATAACCGTCAATGGCATCAGCCTAACGGTTGTAGATTCGCAAGCCGATCTGTTTTCCGTAGCCATCATACCCTATACCCTCGAACACACCAACCTCAATCAGGTGAGCGTTGGTGATACGGTAAACCTCGAATTCGATATTATTGGCAAATACGTCGCGCGCATCATGGAACTCAGGAAGTAACGTGTGATTCTTCGCCGAATCCCCCATCCGTACCGGGCGTATGGACGATACGCATCTCCTGCTGCGGATAGGGAATGGTGATATTATTGGCATCTAGTGCTAGCTTGATGCGTTCAAAATTTTCGTAATACGCTTCCCAAAACTGATCTTTCGGTGCCCACGCCCAGATTACCAGATTAACTGCACTGTCGGCCAATTCCGAAACACGTATTTCGGGCTTCGGCGTGTTCATGATGCGATAATCGTCTATCAGCACCTTGAGGATCACATCACGCGCTTCTTTGATGTTGGATTCATAAGCAATACGAATCTTATATTCAAGCCTTCGTTTGGTGATACTGGAGTAGTTCGTAATAACCGAATTGGCCAGTGGCCCGTTAGGTGCAAATATGGCAATCCCGTTTGCATTGCGCATGGTGGTATAAAGGATATCGATTTTTTCGACCGTCCCTTCCGCACCCGAGGCGCTGTTCACATAATCGCCCACGCGAAAAGGCCGAAACAACAAAATCAATACGCCACCCGCAAAATTGGAGAGACTGCCCTGTAATGCTAAACCAATGGAGAGGCTTGCTGCACCGAGCACCGCCACAAACGACGTGGTTTGGATACCGACCATCGATGCCACGCTGAGGATAAGCATGGTGTACAAGATGAACTTCACGATGCTCGCCACAAAATCGCGCAAAGACAGGTCAACATTGCGTCGCTCAAATCGCTTGCGCATGATACGCAACATCAGCCGGATAAGCCAACTGCCAGCAATCAATATCAATATGCCCAACACGATGCTGGGCACGCGCGATAAGATGGCTTCAATAATGTGGTCCAATGCCAGCTCTATTTTTTCCATAGGACGTAAAGTTAGTGAATATTGTATATTTGCGCGTACCCCGCTTATTTTTTTGCTTGGGCGCACCGCAATGAATTGGAAATCCGCTATCGACGACTTCAAAAACTACCTACAGTTGGAGCGGGCTATGGCGGCAAATACCGTGGAAGCATACCTTAATGACGTTATTAAACTCCAGTATTTTGCTGATCCACAAGGCATCCTCCCCAAGGAAATCACGTCTAAACATGTGCAGGATTTTTTGACGTGGATACATGGTTTGGGGCTGTCTGCCACAAGCCAAGCGCGCGTCCTCTCGGGCATTAAAACGTTCTACCTTTTTATGAGTCTGGAGCATGACCTACTCCAAAATCCCACGGCGCTCATTGAGACACCTCGCCGGGCACGGAAAATACCGGATGTGCTGAACATATGCGAAATCGAACAGCTTATCGACGCGGTTGACCTATCTACCCCTGAGGGCATGCGCAACAAAACCATATTGGAAGTGCTCTACGGTTGCGGTCTGCGTGTGAGCGAATTGGTTGGTCTCAAAATATCCAACCTTTTCCTGGACGTGGAGTTCATCAAGGTGGAAGGCAAGGGAAGTAAGGAACGGCTTATCCCCATCGGAAGCCAGGCCATCAAATTCCTACGCATCTATCTCAATGAAGTGCGCGTGCACCAGAAAATCAAACTGGGAAACGAGGATTTTGTATTCCTCAACCGGCGGGGTGCTCCCCTCACACGGGTGATGGTCTTTATCATTATCCGTGACTTAGCAACCAAAATCGGCCTTAAAAAGAAAATCAGCCCCCATACCTTCCGCCACTCATTCGCCAGCCACTTGGTCGAGGGGGGTGCCGACCTACGGGCCGTGCAAGACATGCTGGGCCACGAAAGCATCACTACTACCGAGATATATACCCATGTGGACCGCGAATATCTCCATTCCGTCATTACGCAATACCACCCCAGGTCATAAAAAAAACCGCTACAGAAAATTTCCTGCAGCGGCTGAAAACCATATTGTTACTGTCTAATGGCCAGAATCGGCGTCAGCTTCCGCCGTGATTTCCAAGTGCGATTCGACTTCCGCTATTTGGCCCGCTTGATCGGTTACCGTGAGATGCAAGTGGTACTCCCCTTCCGTGGCTTCTGCCGGCACATCGATGTGCTCATGGAAATCGGCATTCTTCAACCCTTCATAGCCCTCGGTAAAGACCTGCTCAAATGTCCAACCATCGCCGCTTTCGGGGTGGATTCCCAACGTGATGTTGGCGATGCCCCCGGGGGCCAAAATAGGTGCGTCTATATGAAGGTCGCCGCCCGGACGGACCATCCCGTTATTGTCTCGGCCCACTTCCAATGACTCGATCTGCGGTTCGTCAACTACCGGAGCTTCGTCTTTGTCGCATGCCACCCATGTAAAAAGAGTCAAACCAACTAGGATATATTTTGCGAATTTATTTTGCTTGTTCATGATGATAATATTCAATAGTTAATGATATTGTTCGTTAAAAATTATTCGATTTTGATGCTTAATCCGCGTAGAGTCTGCCACCCTTCCCGGTCGGTTACCCGAATCAGGAAATGGTAATCGCCGGGGTCGACATTGGCAGGGACAGCAATCTCGATCTGGGCTTCGTACGTTTCCGGCGCGCCGGGGATATCGAACGATTCGATGTATGTGAACGGGTTTTCCGGTTCCTTGACCTTGCCCATATCACATGCTTCAACTTCCGTACTGTGGCTGTGGTGGTCGAAATTGTCGTGTACATCCAAGCTGAAAGAACCCAATGCCACGTTATCGCTGAACCTTGCCCGGAACACCAATGTCTCGCCACGCATAATGGTACCGCACTGTTGGGGGAAAGCGGCGGTGAAGTTACCATCGATGACCGGGTATTCCGTGTCGACTGTCTCCGCATCCTTGCTGCATGACAGTGCCAATGAAATGATTCCAAAGGCAATGATTGTCCGTATACGCTGTAGTTTCTCCATCATATTCATATTATTCAATCGTTTTGTTTACTGATTACCGGAATCCGCACAGAAAGGACGATATTCCTGCCCATTTCCGGAAGTTCGATTAAGCGGTAAAAGCTAGTATGATCCATATATTTGGTATCTAATAGGTTCTGTACCTGCAAGTTCAGCTGTACGGGGATCCCCCCCAACATAGCCGTGCCGCCAACCCGCAGTGCCATTACACCATACCCCGGGGTTTTCTTTTCCGGCGGCACAATGCGATCCTGCGCAGCCACCAGACGGTAGTCGAGCCCCACAAAGGGACTACCGGTACGGCGAGGTGACCACGAAAGGCCCATCACCAGAGATGGCGGCGGCGCGAAAGGCAGTGAAAACCCCTTTTTCGCACCAGAAAGCTGCTGTGAAAACAGGTATTCCCCCAACACTTCCGCCTTCAGCACGCCCACCTTACGCGATACCTGTACCTCTCCCCCGTATCGCATCACCCTGCTTTCGGCATATTCGAACACCTGGTTGCCTGCCCCATAGAAATGGTCGAACGCTGCCGTTGGATTCAGGTAAATGTAATTGGGGAAGTAATTATAGAAAGGGCTTACGTGGATATACCATCCATCGGCCTCCCATTCCGCAGACACATCGGCCTGATACGATTGCTCCGCCGAAAGCGTCGGATTACCACGCTCATAGCTAAAATAATGGTAATTCACACCATTGGCCGACAGTTCCTTGGCAATGGGCATACGGAAGCTTTTGCCGATATTAGCTTTCAACGAGAGGTGGTCAAACGGTTCGTAATTCAGCCCGGCAGACCACACGAAGCTGCTGAAACGTCGACGCAGGTTGGCCGCGCGAACAAGATACTCATGCCCGCCCCCCGGCACGTTGGATGGGAACCAATCGCGGTATTCGTGCATGTTTAGGTCGCCGTGGTCGAAACGCAGGGCGCCATGCAACAGCACCCGATTGGTTAGCCGATAACGGTCGTACACGAATACACCCACCGTCGATTGCTCAAACGACGGCACGAGGAAGGTCCACCCGCCAATGCCATTCCGTTGATGTTCCCCATTTAAGCCTACCGTCAACTGGTGCCTGCCCCATTCCACATGGTCCTTCACGTTCAACGAATACACCCGCTTATCGAATTCGCGCTCCAACGTGGCTGGAAAGCCCAATGTATCGGGCAGTACGGACGGCATGTAACCGTGGTTTACATACGGGCTGTGTTCCTGCCTGAAATTGCGTTGGAACCCCAGTTCGGCCTCGATGTGGTGTTCCCCCAAATGGATGGCGTTCCTGCTGATGGCTTTGAAGTGGTTGACCTGTTGGCTGGGCAACAGGATGTCCCGTGCCGATCGGTCGTGTAGCTCCGTATCTACCAGCCGCGGCTCAAGGCCGTGGGCATTGGCAAAAAAACCAGCCTTGTGAAAAGTATTGCTGACATATAGGATGGAGTTGAAGCGACCGCCCAAATAACCAGTGGTCAGATGCGCATCCATTTCGCGGCCGGTGGTATTACGGAGGTGTCCGGCCGATAACGGTACCGCGTAATCATAGACGAATACGGTATCGGTAGGAACACGGTAGTCACCGTAACGGATGTAGGTAAAGCGCGAATCGGCAAACCACTTGTCGCCCCGCCCGCCGGCACGCACCGATGTGCCGTAGCTGCGGTTGTTGCTTCTCCCTACCAAATCTGCCAATACCACCCGTGTATGTGGGGCGGGCAGTGCTTCGGGTTTTACATCGATGGCCCCGCCGATGGCGTCCGACCCATATACGAACGAGGCGGCGCCCTTGATCAGCTCCACTTCACCGGCGGCAAACTGGTCCAGTTCGAGGCCATGATCACTTCCCCACTGTTGGCCCTCGTGCTTGATTCCCCTGTCGACTACCACGACTCGGTTAAAACCCAGTCCTCTGATGAGGGGCTTGGATTGACCCGAGCCAATGCCGATGGTCTGCACGCCGGGCAGCCTCTCGAGTGTTTTCATAAGGCTGCCACCTAAGTGACGGTAAACGAAATCCTTGCCAACCACCTCCAAGTTAAGCGACTCCTCCCGTTTTCTGCGCGCTACATGGTTGTCTACCACAAGCACTTCGTCGAGCACACGCACGTCATCTTCCAGCACAACGGCAAGGCCGTCCATATCGCCCCTTAGGGCAACCGTCGTTTGCCAATCTGCATAGCCCCGGCCGTGAACAAGTAGCCGATAGCTACCACCTGCCAACCCAGCAAAGGAAAACTTTCCGGTCGTATCGGTATGCACTGGCAGTATCGGCAGCCCCGCCCGCTTTCCGGCAAACTGCAACCCAACCCGTGCTTTGGCAATGGGGTTACCAACGGCATCGGTAACCTGGCCGCTCAGCCGGAAATCCTGCCCATGGACGAGCATTACGGCAAATAGTCCAATAAGTGTAATAATGATTAACTTCATCGAATGCACAGATTGCATTGATTGAAATAACTAAAATGTCTGGATGCCGGGCCAACAACGTTCAAACCCGGTTTTTCAATAAGAAATTAGGCAGAAAAGGATGGCGGGCCTCGGGTCGTATGCCCCGTTGCCAAGCCTTTGCAAAGCGCTTTGGGCGTCGGTTGGCCAAAGGTAGTCAAGAAGGGTGTTACCGGTGCGCGAAAAGAAAACGACGGCGCCGGCGGTGCTTCCCGTAGCGTAAACTGGGCATATAACGCACAGAAATTACAATCTGATGCACCATCTGTCCCCGCTGTTTCGCCGTGCCGCTCATCACAACCACTTGTGTGCCGAGCATGGGTGTGCATGGCAGAAACCAGTGGGATACTGACCACCGTAACGACTACACTCAAGGTAATCGCACACAACACCCATCGGGAAATATGAAAACAACGCCCCATAAAACTTGCAGCAAAGTTGCATTAATAAATTAACTTCACCAAAAATCACGGTTGATTTTTTTACGGGGCAGATCGGTGCCGACTTATTCTTGCTGCCGGCGGGCTTTATCCAATCGGATCATGGCACCGAAATCGAGGCCGAGAATCATGGCCTCTACGGTCATTGCAATGCGTTTGGTACGTGTCGGTTCAGTCTTTGCGTCCGTGATGTATTTGATGAAATAATTCCGGTGTGATTTGGCCAAGGCCATAAATTTACCCATCAAATCCTCTTCTTCATCCAAGAGACAAATTTCCAGATCTTCGGGCATGGTTATCCTAAAACCCTTGTCTTCCTCCAAAGCAAGGGCCAGTACATCCCCGATGCTTTTCTTCAGCTCCCGGCGCATAGCGCCATTGATCGCCAGATAATAATCACCTCCACCCATAGGCATCAACGCTAAGCCCGCAAATGAGCAATTATCGATTTGCCCACGCACGCGGTAAACCTGCTTGTAGCCGGGCTTTATATGGTTGGCAATGACTTGGGGCACTTCCACATAGGCCCAGCCGGCCATGGCAGCTCCCTGGTTTTCTGCTCTCCGAATCTCGGCTTGGAAAGTGACCATGTGCTTTATCGATTAGGTGAAATCAAGGGAAAATACCATATAGTTAGGGGGCAGTCCGTGTAACGTTACCGGCTTCTCAAACAGGCCGAACACACTTGACCCACTGCCACTCATGGCGGCAAACACGGCCCCTTTCTCGTATAAAAATGTCTTCAACGCGGCAATTTCCGGATACCGGATAAAAATACCAACCTCAAAATCGTTGACGATGCTATCGCGCCATGTTTCCACCGGCGCCCTAATTGCGGTCGCCAACTGCCGGTCCGCCGGGTGGGGCGTTACCATGCTATAGGCCGCTGCGGTAGAAATATGTATATCAGGTTTAATCAATACGATATGGTATAAAGAAAGGTCCACGGACACATCCTCGAGGACATCCCCGACACCGGAAGCGAGTGCCGGTACGTTGCGGATAAAAAAGGCACAATCGGCACCCAACTGCCGGGCATATCCCATCAATTGCGTTTCATCGAGCCCCAGTTCGAACTGCTCGTTGGCGAGCTTTAACAGGAAGGCTGCGTCAGCAGATCCACCGCCGAGGCCTGCACCCATGGGAATGACTTTGTGTAGATAGATATGAACGGGCGGTAAACCATGTGTTTTTTGGAGCAGCCGATAGGCGTGCATGCACAGGTTATCGTCGCCATTGCCGGGAATAGGCACACCAGACGAAATGAACCGCATGTCACTGCCTTCGACCATTTCCAATGCATCGTGCAGTTTGATAGGGTAAAAAACGGTTTCCAGGTTATGGTAACCATCTGACCGGCGGTTGAGCACCTGCAACCCGATATTTATCTTGGCGTTGGGAAACGTGATCATATAACTTACGCACAAACTTAGATAAGTTGCGCTGCATATGCAAGAAATCGAACACTCGGTAAACAATACACGAGACGCATTGTTACTTTTGCAACTAGATTCATAGATATATGCGCATCCATTCACATATAATCCTCGCGGGTTTAATCGCGTTGGCCGCCTGCCAGCGCTTTAATCGCAATGAAAAAAGCACAATTTCCGAAGTGCAAAAATACTGTTTCCTCCGATTGGAAGGGACACAGCTACAAGATTCGTCCTATATCCAATTGACAATGCGAAATGAAATGGTCAGCGGGACCTACCAGGTGGTGCCGCATGAAAAAGACGCTCGACGCGGTACCGTAACGGGAAAACAGGTAGATGGTATCTTTGATTTGGTGTGGACGTTCTCGCAAGAGGGCAGACAAGATAGCCTACGGGTCGTATTCAAGCTGCAGGAAGGAAAATTACTGCGGAAACCCCTCACTGTTGATACGCTGACGGGGCGGCAGATGACCTTGGACACCAGTAACTTTTCGGAAGTATATGAACCGGTGGATTGCGCATCTATGACCGCAGCAGGCTATGCTGGCTCGCAGTGAAAATATCGCGCCACACACGGTTGATTTCGGACGAAGCATCTGCACCCGCCATCCCTACGTGTGGAAATAAAGCGACAACCTGTTTACGGGACACCTTGACCAGCTCGCGGCTCCACCTGCTAACCGGCTCGAATGTCTCCGCGGTACATTCACCTACACGCAACAATTCATTCCACGAATAATCGAGTACCCTATAAAAGGATTCACGGGCCTCCTTCAGTTGCGATTCTGCAGCCTGCACCGACTTTCGTAATCCGGCAACATCCAATTCTGCGGCACATTCCAAAAAATGCCTCGCCATACCCAGGGTGTTTACGGCCAACGTGGCTTCGGCAAACGGCAGGAATGGATATCGATAGATGGGATGGTGCCATGTGGCTGCGTCTGGCGTTATTAAAAATGCCTGCGAGCGATCGACCGTCAGGTTGTCAACTTCAAACGAATGGCTGGCAGTGGCCTTGAGGCCGAAAGCATTCCAATCGCTGATTATCCGCACATCGGCTTTGGGGAAGAAAAAAGAATGGATAACGGGATTGCCGTTGCTATCCAAAAATTTCCGTCCATCTTGTTCGAGGGTACAATTCGCGGTGAAATGCGTCAGGTGCGGTGCACCGGTTGCATAACGCCACCGGCCCGACACACGGTACCTGTCACCATCAATCACCGCCTTCCCCGTGGCCTGACCACTCCCTCCCAAGCAGACCTTAGGATCGGCAAAGACTGACCCCGTCACTGAACGGTCCATATAGCCGACGAATAAGTTAGCACCGGCGCACAGTGTTACCGTCCACCCTAAGCTTCCATCAATCCGGGCCAATTCCTCCTCCAGCCGCACACCTTCAGGCACTGACCACTCCAATCCGCCAAGGCTATTAGGGACAAAGAGTTTAAACCAGCGGAAGTCATAAATGATAGCCAGTTGGTCTGCCGTAAGACTACCTTCGTTTTCTGCCAAGGCCGAAAACTGGCGAAGCCGTTCTGCCAAACCGGCCGAAACCCCTTGTATGTTGTAATTCTCCAATTTGTGACTTATGTTTTGAGGATGGCTTCCACATGGTGTTGGCGCCGGATGATACGTTTCCAATCGATATACCCAAAAATAGCAACAATAAAAAGGAACAATGTCAACAGCGCGTAGAGATGTAAACCCTTATAAGCCAATAGCGGAATGGCAAACGCGTTGCTGATATTCAGCCATACCCAGTTTTCGATCTTGCGCTGGGCCAATAGCCACATTCCTGCCCATGCCGTGGCACTTACCCAAGCATCCCATACCGGTACGGTTGAATCGGTAAAATGGAGCAACGCGAAATACAATAAGGGAAAGCCGATAGCGACAATCAGCAGGGTGGTATACCAATCAGACCGTTTCGAATAAGCCGCTACCACCTGGGGTTGGCCGCTTCCCGCTACCCAATGTGCCCACCCATAGATGCTCATCACCAAATAATAGCCGTTTAATAAGATTTCAGCGTAGAGCCCGGCTTCATACAACACATAAATAGTAACCAATATACTGGCGATGCCGAAGGGATAAAGCAATACTTTGTTTGATTTAGCGAGCAGCACCTGGACGACCCCGCAAACTACGCCGACCCAATGGAGCAATGGCGTTTCCTTAAGTTGCCCTGCCAATTCGTGGAACCAGTTCGCGACGTCTGCCACACCTAAACAGTTTCGAACGTGTGTTCAAGTTTCAGTATCGCAGCCGAACGCTCACGCGTTTCCCGGCACAGCTGTGCATCTTCCGCAATGGATTGGCTGAACGAGGGGATCATCTCGCGCAGCTTACTCAGGTACTGGGCGGTTTTGGCCCGCTCCGGGAAACACCTAGCCAGGAGGTCGACCATGATTGAAACCGACGTGGAAGCACCCGGCGATGCACCTAGGAGTGCCGATATCGTCCCGTCGGCACTGCTAACCACTTCCGTGCCGAACTCCAATATGCCACCCTGCTCTTCATCTTTCTTAATGACCTGCACCCGTTGGCCGGCAATTTCCAGTTCCCAATCTTCCTTACGTGCCGTGGGTACGTATGCTTTCAGCGCAGCCAGCCGGTCGTCGGGGCTTTGCCTTACTTGGTTGATCAGGTATTTAGTAAGTGGGATGTTGTCCATCCCAGCGGCCAGCATTGGCCGGATATTATTCAGTTTGATGGAAGCAGGAAGGTCGAGCCAAGAGCCGTTTTTGAGGAACTTGGTTGAGAAGCCAGCGTACGGCCCGAACAGCAACGCGGTTTTTCCGTCGATAACCCGCGTATCCAGATGGGGCACCGACATGGGCGGCGAACCCACGGCTGCTTTACCATATACCTTGGCGTGGTGTTTCGCAATGACTTCGGGATTCGTACACTTCAGCCACTGGCCACTTACGGGGAATCCCCCGAAGCCGTCGGCTTCTGGTATACCCGATTTTTCGAGCAGTAGCAGTGAACCGCCGCCGGCACCGATAAACACGAATTTAGCCACCACGGTTTTCTTCTTATCGGTGGTGAGGTTCTTCACGGTAATTTCCCAGCGGCCATCGTCGGCCCGTTCGATATCGCGCACCTCATGGGCTAACCGCAGTTTTACGCCTTCCTGCTGTATCAAATGAAGGAACAACGCACGCGTCAATGCCCCGAAGTTAACGTCGGTACCGATATCGATGCGCGTGGCCGCCAATCGTTCCCCGGGCTTGCGTCCTTCCATGATCAGCGGCACCCAGTCATGGAGCACGCCGTGGTCCTCGGTATAATTCATGCCATGGAACAGATGATGTTCACGCATGGTCTCGTATCGCTTGCGGAGGAAAGCTACATTTTCGTCGCCAAATACGAAGCTCATGTGGGGGATACTCCTGATGAAGCGCTCGGGATGGTCGATGATGCCATGGGCGACCAAATACGACCAGAATTCTTTTGAACGCTCAAACGCCTCAGCGATTTTGATGGCTTTACTAATATCCACGGACCCATCCGCCCGTTGCGGCGTATAGTTCAGTTCGCAAAGTGCCGAGTGTCCCGTTCCCGCATTATTCCAAGCGTCTGAACTTTCAGCCGCCACTTCGTCCAAACGCTCGTATACCGCGATGCTCGCACGGGGGTGTAGCTCGTTGATCAACGTACCCAATGTAGCACTCATGATGCCCGCACCGATAAGAACAACATCCACCTCTTCGGCGGTTTTTTTCTTTTTCTTCGCCATTATATTACAATTGCCACAAAATTACGGACAGAAATTAAGATATTCTTCATTTAAACACGATTAATTGCAAAACACAAACAATAGACATAGACGGTGCATTTCTCAGCCTAAATCACAAACCACTCATTAATAATACGTTCCATCTCACCTCCATAATAAAATCAAAAAAAACTTGCTAAAACGATTTTTGTTTGTAACTTAGCCGTCACAAACCAAGTACATATTAGAATTAACCACTGGCTAACGAACCATAACGGTCAAAAATTAACTTATTAAAATAAAACCAAAAGATTATGAAAATCGTATTTACATTCATCACTTAGTTTCCGTATCATAACGTTGCGCAGCCTTCCTGCCACGTGTTTTCCAACTGATGATCAAATCGGCTAGTGGCGTAGTATGCCTTCGCCCCAGATTACTTCTGTGAGTTACTCATGGGGCATACGTCATGCGTGTCTACGATGATCGGAATTAACCTTATAAGATACATATCTGAAAAACCAATATATATGCATAATATGAGAATCTTAATTGGCTGCATACTGATGTTCTCCATACACACAGGGGCTGTAGGTTCTACTTTTCGGGGCGGTGCATTTCACCTAGTATTGCAAGACGCCCTGTTGGAAGCGCCTGGGCGGCAAGATAGCCTTACCGTGGATTCAACTGTGAAAGACCTGGGCCTGTCCCGCAGGGATTCCATTTTTAGTGATCAGCACATCTTCACGGTGGCGCTTGATGTAGATGACATCGCACGTTTTCCAGCAACTTCGCTCCAACAATACATGAAGGACCAGGCGCCCGGCCTGTATGCACAGGAAAATTCGGGCGAGCCGGGTACCGTACAACCCATGTATATCCGTGGTATACCGATGCCTATCTTAACTCAAAAGGAGATATACCAGTCGCAGCCACTAGTGGTGTTAGACGGCATTCCGCTCATTGGAGAACATCCATTTGCTTTTGATATCCAACAATATCAGTTCGACCGCATTGGCCCGGCCACCAACCTGTTGAGCAACATCGACATGAACAATATCGAATCGATTCAAGTACTTAAAGACGTGGGCAATACTGCTATCTATGGCCCGATGGCAGCCAATGGGGTAATCGTCATTACCACCAAGCAGCCCGGCGCCAAACGTCAAATAACTTTTAACTCCTATGTAGGCCTTGCCCAACGCCCCACCATCACAGCCATCAACGGTGACTACGAAAACGCTTTCCGCCGGCAATTTTACGACCGCTACACGGCCATCGGAAGATATTCGGCAGACGATGCGTACCCACTGTACCTCAGCGATTCGTTGAATACATCCTATTACGGTCCGTCGAACTGGTCGGATAGCTATTACCGCAACGGTCTGGTCTATTCGGCCGATGCCGATATTTCCGGTGGCGGCGACCGGGCAAATTTCCGCTTCGCCGTGGGCCACATGCAAAACCAGGGCGTTGCCGACCAAGCCGGCATGAAACGCTACAGCGCTTTGTTCAACATCAACATGAAGCCGGTGGAATGGTTGCTCTTTTCTGCGATGATCAATGGCAACCGGGTGTTGCGCGACCGTAATCGGACGTTACGCGACCGGTTTGCCACCATGTCATATGTCCCCGACCTGTCGTCGCCACTATCCCCAAACAATACCGTTTATAGCCAATACCTGAATGAGTTTGATAACAGCTTCGATAACAACACCACGAATATCGTCGAAGGCCATGCGAAACTGGTCTTCGACTTCGATCGGCTGACCGTCACCTCGCGCTTGGCCGTGGATTACAACGAGGGCAATCGGGACCTTTTTTACCCACGCCCACTGATGGAGGAAAACAGCTTCGCAGCGAATTACTACGGATACAACCAACGGCTCATCTTCGATAATCATGTATCATACAATGTACCCACAGGCAATCGGCATGAGCTGTTTGTCGAAGCTGGAAACATACTCCAATGGGATGCATTCAAATACAATTACGCTTATGCATATAAGGGCATCAACGACTTCATCAAAATCAACCTGTTGGAGTCGGATCCCAATAAACCCGATTACCTCAATCCCCTTGCTTTTCCCCGCGAATTGGTGTTTAAATTCTTGGATTATACCAACCAAAACTTGGTTTCTGTTTACGGACGGGGAACTTACAACTTCGACGACAGATACACCGTTTCACTTCTATTGCGTACCGACGGCTCGTCCAATGCGCAGCCGACTAGCCGCTGGTTGTTTACACCGACATTAACGTTCGATTGGAACATAAAAAAGGATCTCCTGGCTGATGAATCCAGCATCTCTACACTAAAGCTGCGCACCAGCGCAGGTCGGCTGGGTCGCCTCAACGTTTTCGATAACTTTTCGCAAGGACCGACATATTCCACCTTCGTAGGATATACAGGCAACGTGATCACACCCGGTTACAACGGCTTCGGCGTCCTGACCCGGCCGTACGAATTCGGATGGTCGGGCTACGGGATTCCGTGGGCTTATAGCGACCAGTTGAATATCGGATTGGATATCGGACTCGCCGATGAGCGATTCCGCATTAGCCTCGATTGGTATACCAAGTACGACCGAAACCAGCTTCTCGGCATACCTTCCTACGCCGAATTTGGCTATCGCCAGTCGTATAATGCTGGCATGGACGTAAACAATACAGGCGTTGAACTTCTGTTGAGCGCTGATGCGGTGAAAAAGAACAACTTCACCTGGGCCCCATCGTTAAACATGCATTACAACACCAACCGTTTGGTCAGCCTCCCCGGAGGGCTCGACGAAATCGTCATCAACAACCGGCTCTTCCGCGTGGGGGAACGCATCGACCGCTTTTGGGTACTCCAAAACGAAGGCATCTACCTGAGCGACGAGGAGGTGCCTACCCTTGATGGCAGCGCCATGACCTACAATGGCATCCCACTAAGCGCAGGCGACCCACGCTGGGTGGACGTAAACGGCGATAACACCATCAACGACGCTGATCGGCAATTGAAAGGTTCTATTCTTCCGAAAATCGTCGGGGGATTCATGAACCAATTTACCTTCGGTGATTGGAGCTTAGACGCCCACTTTTACTTTAATATCGGACGTGATGTGCTGAACGCCGACATGGCGAACCGGTTCGATTTCATCAACCGCGAAGGGGTCACAGAAATGAACTCCGTGAAAGAGATTACATTTTGGGAGAAACGCGGCGATTACAGCCGTTATCCTCTTTACAATCCATGGAGCAACGTCATCCCCTACCGCAAAGAACAGGACCTCTTCTTAGAAGACGCTTCTTTCCTCAAATTGCGGACGCTTTCACTGGGCTACGACTTGACCAAATTACTGAACAAAGGTTCCAACATCCGTCGGGTATTTGTGTATTGCACCGGCCATAACCTGTTCACCCTTACTCCTTATACCGGCAGGGACCCGGAGTTGGTCGACTTCATGGGCTACGACACGGGCTATGGATTACCCATACCGCGGACCTACACGCTGGGCGTGCGAATGAATTTATAATTGCCATTGGTTAAGAGAAAATACAAATGATGAATAAATCGATAAATAACCGATTCAAAACAAGTGTCATGAAGCTCTTGGTGCCGTGCATGGTACTGTTGTTCGGACTGGGCGGATGTGAAAAGATGCTTGACGTCGATTCGTCGCGAGTGGTTGGCGAAAAAAATATGTGGAACACACTGGAAGACAGCCGGGCAGCCATTATGGGCACTTACGGACTGGTCAGGGCGGCATTGGTTGACCACAATGCGCATTGGTTGTACGGTGACGTCCGCGCGGGCGATTTTACCGCTCCGACGCGGCAGGACCTGCGTGCCATCATTTCACAGGACCTTACCGCCTCGTACCCGAGCATCGAAGCCATATCGAATTGGCGGCGCTGGTTCGCGGTCATCAACTCGGCTAATGTATTCCTCGAACGCATCCATGAGGTGCGCGAAAAAGACCTCCGTTATACTGAAAACAACATGGTGGTCGATATCGCACAGATTCGCTTCCTGCGCGCATTTGCCTATTTCTACATGGTGCGCATATGGGGTGATGTACCGCTCATCATCTCCTCTCACGACGGTCGTTTCGAAGATAAACCCCGTGAGAACCAAGCCAAGGTGCTGGCATGGGCCGAACAAGAAATGCTCGCGGCCGCCGCGGACCTACCCTATAAATACAGTGCAGGTGACGAACAACAACAGGGAGACTACTACAATGAAGCGGAGAGCAGGTGGAATGGGGCGTTGGTTCGTAAGCTATCTGCGTATGCCGTATTGGCTCACCTGGCGGCCTGGCAGGGCAACTACCCCGATGCGGCCATCTACAGCAAATTTGTGATCGACAATTATCCACTCGGCAACAACGACTATATCTCTACTGGCCACCTGACCGACGCCAATGGTTTCTTCTATGACAAACGATACAACCAGTTATTCGGCTTCGCATTCGTATGGGCGCACGTAGATGGATCGTTCACGGGCCACATCGAAGAACTCACGCTGGCCGAACCTGTAGTGAATAAGCGCATCCCCGATATTTACCTCCCGAAAGATTCCATCATAGGTATCTTCAACGAGGCTGGCGACGAACGCTTTAGCCTCGACACCTTGGGCACCCCGGTATCCGAAAGCTACTTTACCAACTACAATGGCCGGTACCCCATCTTCAGCAAGATCAAATGCATCATGGGCGGTGTGAACGACCCTACCTTCCGGTTCTTCTCGAGTGCGCTCGTATTCACACGGCTCGAAGATGTCACCCTGCTCCGCGCAGAAGCCTTAGCGGTGCTTGGTGAACGCCAAGGTGCCATCGAAATGCTCAACGCCATCCGTACCCGGCGGGGACTGGACCCTTACAACGAAGATGTCAATGGTGACCTCCTCCACGCCATCTTCCGCGAACGACAGCGGGAACTGATGGGCGAAGGCCACCGATGGTACGATTTGGTGCGCTACAACCGCATCCGGCCGAGCCACCCGGTCATCGCACCCTTGATTGCGGAGAATGGCCATATATGGCCCATCGCACAAACGTTGCTTTCGCAAAACAAGGAACTGACTCAAAACGAATATTGGAAATAACGAATCCGAAAACGACATGAAGCATATTATCAAAACATACGGATCACTATTGCTACTCATCTTACTTGTACTTGCTTGCGCTAAGGACCGCGGATACTACCAGCCCGATGCGATCGATAAGCATTTCGATGGTGACACGTACGCCTACCTTCAAAGTAAGCACGGTGTATACGACTCCTTGCTACAGGCGATAGATCGATTAGGGTTGGAACAGACGCTCCGCGATAGCAGCATCACCCTCTTCGCGCTCACCAATGAAAGTTTCCAATTGGCCATCACCAACCTCAACAACATCCGCTACCTGGCCGATCGTCCATCGGAATACTTGGCCACCATTGATCAGGCGCATTTGGATACCATGCTCACGCAGTACATCATCCGTGGGAAATTCCCTACGGACTCCATGCAGCTACAGGATGGCGTCCGCCTGCAAGGTATCCGCCACGGCTACCCCATGCATGCCAAACTGGCCCGCACTACGTCTTCCGGATTTCGGGATGGCGGACCGGAGACCATCGATTACAGCGACACGAAGAAAAGCCAGTTCCGCCGGAACTGGGTTACCACCAATACCGGTTCGATTAACATTGAAACAGATAATGCCTTCGTACACGTGGTCAATAACGACCATGTATTCGGGTTCGGCGACTTCATCAGCCGGCTTACGTTCATCCCTCCGCCACCGAACCTCTTCCATCTGGTAGGTGGCGAGTGGTCCACCTCACGTGAAAATTCAGGCGGTCCGAACCATATCGAGGCGGCACAATTCGCTTTCGACGGAAATCGCGAAACCAAGTTCCTCCTAGGCGGCTTTGGCGGCGCTTGGCTACAGTTCAAGTTGAACGAACCCACCGTCGCCGGTGCCTATACCCTCACGTCTGCCAACGACTTCCCCGAGCGCGACCCAATTGACTGGAACCTCGAAGGTTCGCACGATGGCGAAGAATGGGTACAATTGGATTCGAGGGCCGGAGAGATTTTCGAAGAACGCTTCCAAATGAAGGTGTACCGCATCAATAATCGCGTAGCGTACCAATACTACCGGCTCAATATCCTCCGTAACCGAAGCGGAAGCACCATGCAAATGGCCGATTGGTCGGTCAATGCACCTGACCAGGCGGACGATGATGAAGAGCCGCAAGATTAAAAAGTTAATGCCACAATTGCGAGATGATATGATAAGCAATAGATTAATACGGAAAACGAAGGTTGGTCTCGGCGTGCTGGTCGCGGGCCTCTTTCTCCTGGGGTGCGAGAAGCTGTATGACCTACCCGAAGAAAAGGAATACATCAGCGAAAACATCAACTACGGCAGTAAAATCCTGGAACCCGTCCTTGGACGCACCAACCTCATGGGGCAGTTCAATCCCGATGCCTCAACCATGCCGCTGAAGTTTGAAATCGTCAACGCCCGCTATGGCGACGGAAGGCCCGTAGCCGACCTCTTCGAGGTAAGGCCCACCTACGTATGGACCGCTGCCTACGATGGCCTCGAAACGTCGCTGGAAGAAATCGAGGCCAAACGTAAGCTGGAAGACCGGCCGCTTTTCGAGGTTCGCGAATCGGGGCAGTTCATCCTATGGGCGTCGTCTGATAACGACCTCATTGAACCACGACCGGAAGACACCACTTTGCTGGTGCAAGACACTCGGTTCTTCGACCTCAAAGTGACCAACACAGGCGGAACGGTATATATACCAGATTTCCAGTTCATTCCCTGGCGTGAACGTCCTTACTCCCCTTCTACCGACATCGACCCGTACACCGGCGATGTTGCCCGGGATCCCAGCGACCCGGAAAACCCCAACAAGCGTGACTATATCCGCCCTTGGCTGAACAATGTCATCGGCGACCAATCCAACAGGCCTCTCCAAAGTAACAATGACGTCAAAGACGTCGTGGTGTATATCCGTCCATTCGAAGGCGGGAATGGGCACAACCTGCGGTTTAAATTCATGGGCCCCGGTCCCGACAGTAGTTTCATTAATCCGGAGGCATTCAACGAAACAAAGTGGAGCACGCTGGTACACGGGTTCAACATCGAGAAAACCGAAGAATACGTCCAGTACGATGTCGCTTACCCCATCCCGCTCGTTAATCTCGAAACACCTTACACCTCCAGTGGCGGTGGAAGCGCCAGTGTCGAATTCCAGTATTCGCGCAAAGGGTTCGGCGGCGAATTAACATATGGAACATTCGGCTTGGATTTCAATATTTTCCGGGCTGGCGATTGGGAGATTGTGTTCCATTTTAGAAACGAATTACCAAAGTTTGAAGATGAATAAGATGAAGGCATTGTTTATCGCATTTGCAGCGGTGGCCTTGTTAATCCATGGCCCTGTCTTTGCTCAAACCAACATTACGGTCACTGGTAACGTGATCGACGAAAACAGGCAACCCTTCCCCGGTGTAACCATTTTTGTGGGCAAGCCTCTCCGCGCGTTGACGTCCACCGATGACAACGGAAATTTCCGGGTATCGGTACCCGCAAACACCGTACTGGTGTTCCGGATCGTGGGCTATCAAGAACGGTCGCAAAATGTCGGCTCCGGGCGAACCGTCCTGCGCGTACAACTTGCCCCGATCGACAATCAGTTGGATGAAGTAGTCATCCGTGGGTACCAGCCACGGTCCAAGGAGCTCAGCACCGGCTCGTCGTTCGGTATAGACGGTGAAGATGTGCAGGACATCCCCACCGCGAACATCGAGCAACTGCTGCAAGGGCGCGTACCGGGCATGAACACCCAGGTGAGTACCGGCGCCCCAGGCTTCCGTGGTTCCACCCAGATCCGCGGACTCTCGACCGTGTCGATGACCGGTTCGGGCAACCAGTCTTTCCTGCAGCCCACCTCGCCACTCTACGTCATCGACGGCATACCGATGGATGCCGACAGGGCCACGGAATATGGTTTCCAGCAACAAGGGCCAGGCATCAGCCCACTGTCGCTCATCCCGCAGGAAGACATTGCCAGCATCGAAATCCTAAAAGATGCCCAAGCTACCTCCCTTTACGGCTCGATGGCCGCTTACGGCGTTATCATCATCACCACCAAGCGAGGCAACTCTCCGATTCCGCGGGTGCGCTACACACACAACTCATTCATACGCACACCACCGAAACTACGCGAAACACTAGGCGGTAACCTAGAACGACAGCTCAAGCTACAGCAAATCTATGGAAATGCGCTGACCGTAAACGATATCTGGCGGATTTCAGAAACATCGTTCCTTTCCGACAGTCTCAACGCTTATTGGAACAACTCCACCAACTGGCAGGACTACTATTACCGTACCCGGTATAACCAAAGCCACAACCTCCATATTGATGGTGGCGACCAACTCTTCAATTACAAAGCAAACCTCGGTTACTTCAGCGATCAGGGGATCATCCGCAATACCGGATTCACACGTTATAACGCCAATCTACGCATGGAGTATCAACCCGAAGACCGGCGGTTCCAGATTATTGGGGCCGTAACCGGCCAATTGGGCAAGCAAAGCGTGGGGGATGGTATCGGTATGCTGCAAACCGGCGTGGCAGACAACGGTCTTTCTTCTACCCTGCTGCCGCCGCCTTCGTTTTACCAAGCGGGGGGCAGTCACAGTTCCGTTCTGGCAACAGATAATGACAACGCCACGCGCCTCATACGCGCCAATCTCGAAGGCAGCTACCAATTCATCGAAGGACTACGGGCGAGTACCAGCGTGAGCTACGAGTACGAGTCGAAAACGGAAGACACCTTCACCCCTGCCGTGGCCAATGACCAGTTCGCAGAAGTATATTCGTACAACGGCCGCACCACGCAATTGTATAATCGAAACAGTCTCAGCTATGCCAAAGAGTTTACCGGTGGCCACAACATCTTCATCAATTTCTTCAACGAATTCCGCATTGCGGGTAGGCAAAGTGCTGTAACCCGCAACGAACGGAGCCCCAATGACCAGCTACAGGGACCCATCGGGTTCGATGGTTACTTCTCGCGGGGTGGCGGCTTGTTGGATGATTATACCGATGAACGCGCCGCCTCATTCGCCCTGGCCGCTTCGTACGATTTCAACAAACGTTACGTGGTAGACCTCTCCTACCGGCTCGACGGTTCCTCAGCCAACGGATTTGAAAACCTGTATGCCCGGAACCCGGCCATCGGCCTCCGCTGGAATTTCGATAAGGAGCCGTTCTTGGAAGGGTGGGATTGGCTTGACTATGGTGCAGTCAGGCTGAGCTGGGGGGTCAACATCATCCCTACGGGTACCTTGGAGCGTATATATGGGAAGTTCAACATCACCGGCAACTACAACGGACAACAGGGTATAGGTTTGGATTTCGACCAGATTCCCAACCCGGGATTACAACCCAAAACAAACACCCAATACAATGCCGGGCTCGATTTCTCCCTGTTTAACAGCCGTGTGGAAGTTATTTACGACACGTATCTAAAGAAAGTAGAAAACGAATTGTTCGAGCAATTCCTGCCCAACACTACCGGTTTTAACAAGATATTCAGCAACGGCGCCGGCATTGCGAATTACGGGCACGAGTTGTTCGTCATGTTCCGACCGCTACGCCTCGACAGCGACTTTAACCTCACGGTGTCGGTAAACGGGGCGTATAATAAGGATGTGTTGCTTTCGCTGCCCAGCCACTATTCCGGCCAGTTCATCCGCTATGATTACGATGTAAACCAGTACAATCAGCACGTAATCCTCCGCGTGGGTGGAGCGACGTTGGCCAACTACCTGTACGTCAACGATGGGGTATTCGCCACCGATGCCGATGTGCCCGTCGACCCGGTGACCGGACTGCGCTACCAAACGGCCGGTGAGTTCTTCCAAGCTGGCGACCCGATGATCCAGGACGCCAATAACGATTATTACCTCAATGACCAAGATTACCAACGCACCGGCAACTCCCAACCACTGTTTACCGGAGGAGCTTCCATCATGCTCAACTACAAAAACTTCGGCTTCAACCTCAACGGTTCGTTCACCGGAAAACGAACGATCCTAAACAACGCCTTGGCGCAACGACTCGGGCTGATGGGCGATCCGTTTGGCAATAGAGTGGTGGTTCCGCTGAACGATGTCGACCTTTGGCGGCAGCCCGGTGACCAGGCCACCTATCCCTATGTCTACGATTACAAGCGGTATGGCGCCATACGGCCTGTGCGATTTGACCAGACACTATGGGCCGAAGACGGCACGTATTTCAAAATCAACAGTATTGTCCTCTCCTATATGTTCGAGCGCGATCTCGTCCGCCAATGGGGATTGGACAACCTACGGGTATATATCTCGGGGGAAAACCTGCATACCTTCTCACGGTATACCGGTCCCAACCCCGAAAACGTCACTACCATGGGGCGCGATGTTTCGGAAGGCTATCCGGTGCCCCGCACATACAACATCGGTTTAAACATTGGATTCTAAGCGCGATATGATTATGAGAATAGTTAAATGGACAACAATACTTACGCTGGCGGTAACCATCTCCTCCTGCAAGGAATTCCTTACGGTACAGCCGGTAGACCGGCTTACTGGTAATAACTTCTACCTCTCTAAAGAGGATGTGGAAGCCAATGTTGCCAACATGTACAGCATGTTTTTCGATAAGATTAACGAAAGTTGGGTGATCGGTGCCATCGGCGAAACCCGGGCCGGCGAAGTCTTCGCATCGCCGGGCGCCAACAGCTACAGCGCCCGGCGGGTGGTCGAATTCCTCGGCAACAACGACATGCTTTCCGTCATCTCGTCGGGAACGCCTTGGGATTGGTATAACTACATCAACGTAACGGATTGGAAACGGTACTACCAAGTGATCCAAACCGCCAACATCCTCATCAGTAAATTGGAAGAAGGGATACCCGGTCTCAGCGAATCAGAAAAGGCCCGGTACATTGCCGAAGCAACCTTCATGCGTTGTTTCACCTATTTCTGGATGGTGCGCCTATATGGCGACGTGGTGTACTACACCGACCCCTACCATGCCGAGGAACTGGCCCGCGAGCCCATGGTATCGGTGATGAACAGTTGTCTGGAAGACCTACGCCCGCATAAGGACGATCTCCCCTGGCAATTCCCCGACCCCGCCCTAAAAGGTGCCCGGGCATCCCGCGGGGCCATCATCGCCCTGCTTATGCACATGAACATGTGGAATGCCGGTTTCGACCGTAACAAGCGTGAACAGTATTACCAAGAGGTAGCGGCGTTGGGTACCGAGCTAATTGAACAGGGTCCCTACCGGCTATACCCGCTTACCGAAGACGGATGGTCAACGGTGATGAAAGGCCGCTCGGACGAGAGCCTATTCGAGTTTTACCGGAGTATCAATTATCAAGACGCCAATGCCGCGTTGTCACCATTCGGCGACCACTTCCTCCGCTGGCCCTACAAGTTCCCGCGCTTCAATAACCAGATTAGCCATTGCTATTTCATCGATACGTACATGGCCAAGCTATATCCTGCCGGGCTGGCCGATAAGCGTGCCGATTTCTGGTTTGACGACATGTTGTCGAATAGCGGCCAATTTACCGCCGTCAAATTCGGTTTCAACGTGTATGCATCGGGCAACGAAGACCGAAACCCCGACAATACGTTCATGATTTTCCGCTACGCCGATGCCATCCTACTGCACGCCGAAGCGCTAGCAGAGCTATCGCGCGACACCGAGGCCATCGCTTCGCTCAACATGATCCGCAACCGTGCGGAAGCGACGCCATACGCGGGTGCCGGCGGGCAGGAACTGCGTGATTTCATCTTCTGGGAACGTTGCCGTGAGTTGTTCGGCGAAGGCCACCGGTATTTTGATCTAGTACGCACACAACGCATCATGAACTCGTCATTCGCACGGAACCCATTGAACTCAGACCAGTACAACCGGCGGGCGTGGACATGGCCCCTGAACCCATCCGCACGGATAAACAATCCGAAAGTCGTTCTGAATGAATATTGGCTCAACTTCAGATAACATACCGATACATCGTGAAAAAGATATTCGAAATTATGGAGCACACAACAAAACGATACACCCGTTGGCCACTAACCGCCCTTCCGCTGCTGGTTGGACTGGCTTGCTTTTTCTCGTCGTGCGAGCGCGATGACTATTACGTGGATGGTGGACGGGCCAACCCGGTATTCGATGGCACCGTACTGGACTACCTCGATGCGACTAGCCAACTCGATACCATCGGCCAACTGGTGCGGCTGGCCGGACTGGAAGAAAACTTCATCGCCGACGAATTGACCTTCTTTTCGCCCAGCGATGTCAACATCAAGCAGCTGATCGGTCGCATTAATTACCAAGGCTCAGATCCAGGATGGCAAGGCAACGGCGCGAACCAACAATTATACAACCTCGGCTTGGATACCATCCAGACGCTGGCCGACGTCGACTCGGCCATCTGGCGCAAATACCTCGAACGGTACATGTTCCGCGGCAAGCACAAACTCAGCGACTACCCACAGATCGACTTCAGTGTGCTTAATACCTTCGGCGGGCAAAACTACTACGCCTATAACAACACGGTAAGTAACATCGGGGTGGTATTCCACGATGCAGTCAATGACGAAGGCAAACCGACCGAATCCCGGTTGAAATACATGGGTTATCGGCAGCTGTACATCTCTTTTATCCCGAATGTTTCTATTCCTGAGTTTTGGTACGATACGCCCGTAGCCTCGTCCGATATCCAACCCCGTAACGGCGTGGTACACGTGTTGGACTTTACAAGCCGTCGATTTGGATTCGACCAGCAGGAAGTCATCGACGATATCATTCAAAGCAAGCGATAAGACGTAAATGAAGACAACTATGCAATCAATAATAAAAACAATCGTTGCGTTTAGTGCCATCGCATGGCTTTGCTGGTCGTGCAACAAAGAAACCCTATTGCAAGAGCCCTATGGGCCGGCCAAAGAACCCCTGGGCATTACCATGAACCGCAACCAAGCGCCCTCGCCGACCGCCGGCCTGCCAGGCACGGAAGTGACCATCAAGGCCTCCGGCTTACTGCCGTTCAGGGACGAGCTTATTTTCCGGTTCAACGGTGAAGTTGCGCAGGTCACGGACGTGACTGAAACGGAAATCAAACTTATCGTGCCCGACTTCGCCAGTACCGGCGTAACCACCGTTTCGATCGGTGATGTCGTGGTGTTCGGCCCCAATTTTTCTGTCACCGGAAAAATTAACCTCGACCCTACCTTCAACGCACCCCGCGGCACCAATGGCCAGGTAGACCGTGTTATCAAAACCGAAGACGGGCGACTGTTATTGGTTGGCCGTTTTACTGACTATGACAACAAAGGCGTCATCCGTCCTATCAACCGGATTGCCCGTACATTCTCCGATGGCTCGTACGACGCCAGTTTGCGTTCGGGGAATGGGGGGAATGGCTCACTCATAGACATCGTTCCCTTCGGCAACGGCTACTTGCTCGGCGGGGCATTCAGCGGTTATTCACAACGCTCCACAGACATCAGCAACCTCACCAAGCTCAATGGGAACGGCACCATAGACACGATGGGCATCCATCCCTTCCGGCGTCCCGACCAGTCGGATACCATCAAATATTACCCCACGTTCAACGGCGGCTTCGACGGCTATGTTGGCCGTGTATACCCACAGGGCGGAGACAAGGTGGTTGTTGGAGGCGGCTTCCGCTACTACATCAACAGGCGATACGACCAACCGAACAAACTGGAAACACGCGATTCGGTAATCATGGACAGCGTAGAAGTACGGCATCTGGCTCGATTGCATGCTGATGGCACACTGGACTCAACTTTCCGGTTTGACGAGGCGGCAGACCGTTTCAAGCCGGGCGGTAACGGCGATGTATTTACTATTGTCCATGATAGCGGCCCGCACGAAGGCAAGTTCATGGTTTACGGCACATTCAACCAGTTTGACGGAGTTCCCGCCGGCCGAATATTGCGACTGAACGCCGACGGCACGGTGGACGGGACGTTCAACGCCGGCGGAACCGGCGCCGACCAAGCCATAGACAAACTCTTTTATAATGCCACAACAGGGAAATATATCCTCGCGGGCAAATTCCGGCAGTACAACGGGAAACCCGCCAACCGGTTGGCGGTATTGAATGAAGATGGCACACTCGACGAATCATTTATGGCCAAAACGTTCGATGGTAGTGGACCCAATTTTGCCAAACAGCTCAGCGATGGCAAAATCATCGTGAGCGGCGACTTCCGTACTTATGACGGTGTGGCACGGAACGGCTTTATGGTGCTCGACGAATCGGGCGACCTCATACCGGGCTACAATGCCACGGGTATTTTCAGTGGCACCATCGAAGACATCATGGAAACTACGGCCCAAGACGGACGGCGCGCACTGCTTATTTACGGGTCCTTTTCTCAGTTCAACAGTCAGCCCGCAGATAACTATATCCGGGTAATCATCGAAGAATAATCAATAAAACTATGCGTTATACCATCCATAAAAAAAAGACAACTACATTGGCATTGCTTGGGGTGATGGCGTGCACCCTTATCTACTCGTGCAACCAGGAGTTCACCAAAGTCATACCGGAGACCGAACCGGTAGACTCCGTGGAAGTGGCTTTCGGTTCGCCACGCGTACTCTACATCATTGCCGACGGCGCCCGCGGGAAGTCGGTGCGCGAGGGAGAGTTCACCCACATCCACTCCCTGCTACCGAATTCGATATACAGCTGGGAGTCGTTGTCCGATGAGGAAACGGCGCCACAAAACGGCACCAATTGGGCGGATTTGGTTACAGGGGTTCAGAAAAACAAACACGGTGTGGTGGGCGATGACTATTCCAACGCCCAACTGGATAACTTTCCCTCCATTTTTGAACGTATCAAGGAAAATCTGCCCGAGAGTAACCTCCAAGTGTACACCTCGTCGCAGGTTTTTCACGACTACCTGACCACGGGCGCTGATGTACGTGAACGATTGGATGGCGATGCCGCCGTACAGGCTGCCGCTGCTAGTGCGCTTGCCGAAGACGACATTACCATGGTAACGGCCCATTACACCGATATCGACGCCGCTGGACACGCGCATGGCTACGACCTCTCAGTGGCCGAGTACCGTGCCGCTCTCACCGAATTCGACAACCGGCTGGGTGAGCTGCTGGACGTGCTGCGCAATAGACCAAATTATAGCGCAGAAAATTGGTTGATCGTGATTAAATCGAGCAAAGGTGGTGACTTTGAAATCCCGGAGTGGGAAAACGATAACACCATCTTCAGCAACCCCGAAGTCAATACGTTTACCATCTTTTACTCCAACAGGTACACCACACGGATCATCAATAAACCGTTTTTAGGTATCCGGTTCCAAGGAGACTTCCTCCACTTCCGGGGTCAGGTGCGCGGTGAAGTAACCGCCGGCAACAACGATTTCTATAACCTGGACAATTCCGCTTTTACTATCGAACTGAAGATAAAGAAAAACCCCGGCCCCGACAATAATTTCGAATACCGGTATCCGGCGTTGCTCTCCAAGCGGAACCGATGGAGCTGGGACGACGTGGGTTGGACCATTTTCCTCGAAGGTCGTGGCTGGCAGTTCAATGCGCGCGGCTTGGGGGGCAACGTGGGCCAGACCAATGGTGGTAACTTGGCGAATGCCACGTGGAACAGTATCGCCGTGGTCGGCGTCATCCGCGATGGCCAGCGGTTTGTGCGCACCTATACCAATGGCCAATTCAATAACGAGGTTAATATCACCAACTACGGCAGTATTACGAACGACCTGCCGCTCATCCTTGGGTCACGTGACGACAATGGACAGGCCGACTGTTACATCGCCGATGTGCGGTTCTGGAAAGTAGCGCTTCCGGAAGATGTCCTGCGCCAGTACTCGTGTGAAACAGGCGTACCAGAAGACCATCCCTACTACGATTTTCTTGCTGGCCTTTGGCCCGTAGTAGGATCTGAAGGCAATGAAATCAAAGACGAGGGGCCTTTTGGGAGCCATATGATCCTCTCGGGTGATAACATCACACGCGATGCCCTAGCGGATTATGTTTGCGCACCCAGTTCGGAAGACCTGGGCGAAACCGTGCCCAGCAATGTCGACGTACCCGTCCAAATCATGACTTGGCTTAAAATTCCCCGTCAGGAAAACTGGCAATTGGATGGCCGCGTATGGTTAGACCAATAACGAAGGTATTTATTCAAAATTAACCGCATATGATTAGGTCAAAAATATATTCCTCGGTTTACCTGCCCTTGTTCGCTATTGCACTGCTGGCGTTCTCGTGCGAACGACAGAAACTGGAGACATTCGATTTGGATCAAAACACCCCCACAACGGTCGTCCCGGACGACCAAGCAGGCGAAATACGCAAAGATGGCGAGCTCGTCGTCGTACCGCTGTCGGTCAGCTTGGGACAGCCGGCGTCAAAAGCCTTTCAGGTGGAGCTACAGCTCAATCCCGATACGGTCGATCAATTGATCAGCAACGGTCAATTGGATGATGCTGTAGCGGTACCCACGAGTCAGATATCCATACCTACCGCCGCTACTTTCGCCTTCGGCGCTAAAACAAGTGCCTTTAACATCGCCGTGAACGTAGGCTTCCTGGAACGCAATTACGGCAAACGCGTGGCCTTTGCTTATCGATTGGTCAATCCCGGCAAAGGGAACACCATCGCCGCCGAATCGTCATCGGCCGTGGTGGTATTGAACACGGTCGACATCCTGAAACCCGACGAAATCCGCTACCTTTCCATTACCAACGGTGGGGGTGGCATCCTCGAAGCGCGTAACCGGCAGAACTACCAATCGCAATCTGGTGGGATGAACATTCCGTTGGGCATCTCTCTCGCCGGTGTTCCCGGCAAGCCCTTCACCGTACGCGCCGTGGTCAATACCGATACCATTACGACACTCGTGGAAGCGGGAATATTGCCCGCGAATACGGTGCCATTGACCATCGATCAGGTAACCATGGATACGGTGAACCGCATCAGTTCCAACACCAGCTCCGCACCGTTAGATCTTTTCGTGCAATGGTCTGTAGTGGAACAGCACCCCGATGAACTACTGGCAGTGGCCGTCACGCTCAACGATCCCTCCATCCACGTGTTAGACGAGGAAAAGAAGTCGGTCATCGTGCTCATCCATCCACAACATGTATTGGAGGTCGATGTGACCAATCAAGGCACCACGTACAGTGTAAACCGCGACAACGGTGGCGGGCCGGAAGCCGGAGAAGGGTCGTTGAAACTCATTGACAATAATATCAACTCCAAGTTCCTCGTGGGCGATTTCCGCGGCGACCTATGGGCGCAGCTGGAATTCGATGAAGCGACGAAGATTGGTGCATATACCCTCACCTCCGCCAACGATGCGCAGGGACGCGACCCCAAAAGCTGGCGGTTGCTGGCCTCAAACAACGGTACGGATTGGGTGGAGGTAGACATCCGTACGGACGAAGAATTCCCGCAACGTTTCCAGACCCGGCGGTTTGAGTTCAACAACGAGGAAAGCTACCGCTTCTACCGCATCCACTTTGACGAGAATCGTGGTGACGGACTTTGGCAGTTGGCCGAGTGGCGGGTTATCCGTATACCGTAGCCGCGTTTTGACGAATATAAAATTAAGCAATAAAAACTTAACATCATGACCATACAAACGATGAACATCGTAAAACGGATAATGACGCAAGGCCTTTGGGCACTCTTGATGCTATGCTTCTTTGCCTGCAAGGAAGAACCGACGCCCGTTCCGGAACCGGAGGAACCGAAACCCCAGGCCATGTTCGATTTTGAACAGATAGACCCCGAAGACCCGTTCTCCTACTCGTTTACGAACAAGGGCACCAACTTCTCGTTGGTGCGCTGGGAGTTCGGCGACGACAGCGTATCACTGGATGATTCGCCGGCACACACGTTCCTCCGGACGGGTGATTTCCGGGTGACGCTGCGTACCGAAAACAGCCAGGGTTTCTGGGCGGAGAGCGAAACATTCATCAACATCAACCCCGACAGCCTGATCGAAGTTGCCACCGCTCCCCAGCCGGACGGCAGCCTGGAACTCACGGTCGCCTCGGAAATAGCCATAGACAGCGTGTTTTGGTATAAAGGCGTAGGCACCGGCGGTGAGTTCTTGACGAACGACGACAACATTCATATTTCGGTAGACCAAGGGCAATTCGAGGATTACACCCTGCGCGTGAAAACCCCCAATGGATCGTATGCGGAAATCAACCGTCGATTGACCGACCTTGGCGTGGTACGCGACTTGACCCAAGTACGTAATATCTTCAGGGTATCACGGGATAATGATGGCGGCCAGTTTGCCGGCGAGGGATCACTGAAATTGATTGACAACGACACCCATACGAAGTTCCTCCAGTTTAATTTCGCGGGGGATCTGTGGTTTGAATTGGAATATTTCGAACCGGTCATCCTAGGTGCTTACACCTTCACCTCCGGCAATGATGCACCGGAGCGCGACCCGAAGAACTGGCGGCTGGAGGCGTCTATGGATGGTGAAAATTGGACGGTATTGGATGAGCGAACCGATGAGGTATTTGACGAACGTTTCCAGCCGCGGACGTTTATTTTCGACAATAGCGAGGCATATACCATTTATCGCATCTACGTCACGTCGGTGGTTAACTCCGGCCTGTTCCAATTGGGCGAATGGCGAATGCTGGCGCTTCCACAGGGATAACGACTTCGAGCGTGTTAATGAACTAAAATCGACAGGGGCTCCCTGCTTTCCGCGCTTCACCTCCTTACAGGACGGTCTCCGGATTGGCTTCGGTGATGGGTTTGGACTTCGTCTGGGCTTGGTTTGGACTCCGACTGGACTCCGTTTGGCGCCGCCAGTCTAAGCGCAGTACCTGGCAGCATGGAGAGCAAATTCACCTCCGAAGCCGACCCGAGGCCAACCCCAGCACGACCCATACCCTATACATTGCTTTTCCAAACACGCCTTTCTCCCGCTATGTAGCCGCTTATCCTTCGCTAAAGTGCCGCTGGCGGGGCTTTTTACCGAGATATATGCGGGACACAGGGGGATAGGTACCGAAGGAAGGGTAAGGGAAGATGGGCTGAAAGGTGGATTGCTTCCGTATGCACGTTACCTACAGGCATACCGGTACCCGAAAGGCTCCGCATCATGGTCGAATCTTCGTGCTGTACTCCGGCCATCATCCTGCTGTTTCGCTGCTGAAAACAGCACGCGGCACCCTAGGGGAAAGCTCGTACATCCCCAAGGCCACCGCAGCAGTCTGGGAGCGGTCTCGGAGCAGTCCGGTATCACGCTCGCAAAGACGGTTGCACACAAAAAGACATAAGAAAGACACGTATTCAGCTAAATGAATTAAAAATCAGACGAGCATTATTTAAAATTTCTTAGTTCGCGCTGATTGTAAAATGCATAGTCAATACCGGAAAATACTTGCGTGCTTTTGAATCACCCGCTTTATCCCACGATCATGTCGGGAAATTCGGTGCTACCGGGCGTACCGTTTTGGGTGATGGCTATATTTTTTACGCCCTTAGGCGTTATAGACTACTTACTCTATCACGACGACTATATTCGGATCCGCCCCGCTATTCCTTATTACTGACGCTAAAGTAAGCAACAATTGGTATTTTCATCAGTACCCACAGGATGACGAATTGCGCTCAACTTTCGTCGCTGTGATGGGCTATAAAGAGCTTGCTACCACCGGCTCAGAAACATCAAGACGCCGATGCCCCCACTCCTTCCGGTGCATTAGGCTTGCGGTTCTTATTCCGTCTTTTGAACGGACGTTTTTTCTTCTTTGGAGTACCCTCCGGTGTTCCTTCCGATCCCGCAGTTGCAGCGTCCCCTCCTATCTTTTTGGTTTGCTGAGAACCTTGGCGATTGCCCGGTTTACCACCCTTTCCTTTACTGTGCGGCCGGTGCCGGTCCCCCCGCTTTCGGTCGCCGCGATCGGAGGTTGCCACTGCGGCCTCAATACCGTCAGGCAGTGCGGCCTCATCCACTTTCCGTTCCATCAGCTGCTCAATCGCAGAAAAACGCCTACTATCACGATTATTCACGAACGTGATGGCTGTGCCGGTGGTTTCGGCCCGCGCGGTCCGGCCAATACGGTGGATGTAATCTTCCGGATCGGGCGGCACGTCGTAGTTCACCACCAAATCGATTCCCACTACGTCGATTCCCCGCGACAGCACAT
Organism: Parapedobacter sp.; assembly: GCF_053550995.1. Lineage (NCBI taxonomy): Bacteria > Pseudomonadati > Bacteroidota > Sphingobacteriia > Sphingobacteriales > Sphingobacteriaceae > Parapedobacter > Parapedobacter sp. The sequence continues at coordinate 5,659 of NZ_JBMQOC010000111.1, read as the reverse complement.
CGGTGCCGACCAAGATGGGCAGTTGCTTGTTCTTGAAGCGCAACAGTATCTTTTCTCGTTCTTCTTGAGAAAGGTCGGAGTGGAAGGGCTGCACGGCCAAACCCATCTTGGCCAATTCCCGGCCTAAACTCTTTACCTTTTCCTTGGTCGATGAAAAGACGATGATACTCTTGAAATCACCACTCTTTAGAATCTGCTTCAATAGCGGTGTTTTCTGGTTGTCGGCTACGCGATACTGTTGTTGGACAATTCCCTCGGCAGGTTTAGACAGCGCGATATTGACTTGTTTGGGGTGTTTCAATAGATTCTTGGCAAATGCCCGTATTTTTGGGGGCATGGTCGCCGAAAAAAGCATGGTCTGCCGTTCGGATGCCAATTCGCGGACAATACGATTGATATCGTCCTTGAAGCCCATGTCGAGCATGCGGTCCGCCTCGTCGAGCACCAGGAATTTAATTTCGTCAAGCCGTACCTTGCCCGAACTGATGTGCGCAATCAACCTACCCGGCGTGGCCACCACGATATCAACGCCCTCGCGCAATGCGCGGCGTTGCTGCTCATAGCCGATGCCATCGCCACCACCATAAATAGCTATGGAAGTGATACCGGTGAAATAAGCCAACCCTTCCACCTGTTGGTCGATCTGCATGGCTAACTCTCTGGTGGGTGCCAGAATCAAGGCACTGACTGCTGGCCGTTGTTCCATCCGGCAAATCGCATCCATTACCGGTAGGAGATAAGAAGCGGTCTTGCCTGTCCCCGTTTGGGCACACGCAATCAAATCTTCTTTATGCTGGATAATTGGGATGGTTTCAGCCTGTATCGGTGTGGGCGTTTTAAAGCCCATGCTATTCAAACCTTCAAAAAGGGTGCTTTCGAAATTAAAATCGCTAAATGTCAAAGTATGCTTGTTAATCTAATGTTGGAGCAAAAGTACAAAATTCTTCGCTATTTTCCGGTAATGCCGTAATCAACAGCGAAATAGCCATTCATGAAAACATTATACCTATCTAGTTGTTCCATTTCCAGCAAATCGCCATAGCGGAATGTTATCACAATATTTCATTACCTTTGGATGAAGCAAGACAACACTGAATGAGTATGCAGGAACCCCCTACCAAAAGGCCGTATTCGCTGGAATTAGCTGCCAGTCTGATTTCGCTGGCGCTTATCATTGCGTTGATGTATGTACTGCAAAGCGTGCTGCTACCGCTTATGTTCTCCATCCTCATCGCCATTTCATTGTACCCCGTGGCGGGCACGTTCGAGCGGCTTCGGTTTGGCAAAGCCTTTTCCGCATTGCTAGCGGTGATTTTGGCCATTGCCATACTTTCCGGATTGGTGTGGTTCATCGTGCACCAAGTGATTGTCATCGGCCGGGATGGAGCAGAAATACAGCAGAAGTTCCTATCGATATTTGACACCATACAGCGCTGGTTGCAGGAACGTTTCGGATTGGAGCCCACCGAGGTGGTGGAACGGCTTCGAAGCCAGGCAAACCAAATCCTTTCCAATGCAGCGTCATACATCACGGCTGCTTTCGGGTCGTTGGGAAATGTGTTGGCCGGTGTGATATTGGTTCCGCTTTTTTCCTTCTTCTTGCTATACTACCGGGTATTTTTCCGCGAATTTTTCTTCCGTGTTTTTAAATCCACACCACAAGAAACGGTACACAACACGCTCAACAAGATTTACCAGGTGGTACAAAGTTACCTGCTTGGCCTTGTTACCGTGATGGGTATCGTAGCGGTACTGAATACGGTGGGTTTGTGGATATTGGGTATCCAATATGCTTGGTTTTTCGGTACGCTGGCATCGCTGCTGATGCTCCTGCCCTATATTGGCATCGCCATAGGCTCTATACTACCAGCAATTTTTGCATTGGCCACCAAAGACACCGCTTGGTACGCGTTGGGTGTTATCGTCTGGTTCCAAGTGGTGCAATTCCTGGAGGGCAACGTCATCACCCCCAACATCGTGGGCAGCAAGGTAAGCATAAACCCCTTGATGGCTATCATCTCTATCCTCTTGGGCGGTATGCTGTTCGGCTTAGCAGGCTTGATCCTGGCATTGCCCATTGCAGCCACCGTGAAGGTTATTTTCGATGCCGTACCGTCAATGAATGCCTTCGGCTTCCTGATTGGCGAACCGGAAAAGTATCACCTCAAACGGTATTCTACAAAAATAATGCTTAAACGATGGAAATTACGTGATCTGCTGGAAACCAAGGATAAGAAAAAAGAAAAAGAGGCACCAAAAGAAGGCGACTAATATTGCTATCTTGGCATTAGCAATTTGAAATACCGCGTAATTTGTGCATTTTTTGTATAAAATCAAAAGAAGGATTAAGCCATGGCAACGATTGATTCGGCATTAAGCGGGAGTCTCGCCGCTTATCTAGCATGCTCCTGTGGCTATGACTGTCGCATCGTGTTTTCAATGGAAGAAAACATTGATGATCCCACGGCATCGGTCGTGCTACTTCAAGACATCGGAACACACGACGATGTGTATTGATCAACAATCTTCAGAACAATGACCCACTTCCATTGTTAGGATGTTAACAAATAGGAGGCATCATGAAGAAAAAGACCATCAGTGAATTACCCGACCAGCGCCATAACAACGAAATGGGCAATCCCACATCCGATAAAGCATTCAAAGATACACGCACCCTCAAACGCCACCAAGGGCTTCCCAATGCGGGCGGCGTGCGCACTGGGAAGACCAAGATAGACAACGGGCAAAGTAACGAAAACTAATCCCCGTTCGTTATAGTCGGTGGCATCAACTTATACACCACGGGGGTAACCACGCGCGATAACAGCGTGGAACTGATCAGCCCTCCAATCATAACGATCGCCAAGGGCGAAATCAGTGGATTGCTCGACCATGCAATGGGCAGCAGCCCGCCAATGGCCGTAAGCGACGTCAGGATGATCGGCAGGAAACGCATCTCTCCGGCTTTTTCTATGGCATCGTTAAGCGGTACCCCTTCCCTACGCAACTGATTCGTAAAATCAACTAACAGGATGGTATTTTTCACCTCGATACCGGCAAGGGCTACCAAGCCGATGGTAGCCACGAAAGATAAGGTATTGCCTGTAACCAACAACGCCAGCACAGCGCCCACGATACCCAATGGGATTACCGACAGCACGATGAGGGTGCTTTTGAGCGTCTTGAACTCCAACACCAATACGGCGATAAACATGAAAACGGTAATGAGGATAACCGTGCCGAACCCGCCGAACGACTGCTCGCGGCTCTCCACCTCACCACCCATCTCATAGTGATATCCCCGGGGAAGTTGTAGCTCATCCATCTGGCTAACCACATCCTGAATCACCTCATCATTGGCGTACCCGGCGGCCACGAAACTGTTCACCGAGACCGTACGCTGCCGGTCAATGTGATAAATCGCCGATGGCGATGGCACGAATTGCAACGTAGCCAACTGGCTGAATGGCACTCCTTTCCCCTGTATGTTATCGACATAGATTTGATCAAACACGGACAGGTCCGGATAGGCACCCCGCGGCACGCTGACGCGCACGATGTAATCGTCATCGTCAGCCTTCGGATCGGTGTAGGTGGTCACCTCAATACCAGCCAGCACCATGCGTACGGTCCGGTCAATGTGCGCGCTGGGCACACCGAGTGCCAGTGCCTTGTCGCGGTGGATGTTCACCTGGATATCGGTTTTGTCGTTGCGCACCGGATTATTGACATACAACGCACCGGGCGTCTCTTCCAGCAAAGCCTCCACCCGGCCGGCCAACCGCTTCAGGGTATCGAGGTTATCGCCAAAGAGCCGTACTTCCACCGGTGAAATCACCGGAACCCCCTGCTCGAAATTCTTCACCTGCACCTTGGCACCCAGGTAGGGCGTCCACCGCTGACGGAGTGCCTCGATGAGCGCTTCCTTGTCCTTCGATGAGGTTTCGGGCTGCAGTTGAACGAATATCTCCGCGAAATCGGCCCGCTCATTGGCCTGCTCTACATTATAATACACCCGGGGATTACCCTTACCTACATTGGAAGCGAAATACTGCACTTGGGGCAATTCGGCCAATTCCTTCTCTACCTGCCGCGTGATGCTATCCGTGGTGAAAATATTGGCCTGCAGCGGTGCACTGATCCGGATAAGGAACTGCGGTTTCTCGGAAGCAGGGAACAGGCTGAATCCGACAATGGGAATCAAGGCCAGCGCCCCTGCGAACACTACCACCGCAATCACCACCGTTTGCCACGGCCGCTTCAGCGCTTTATCCAGCAATACCGCATAGGTGCCATGGATAACACGCTGCAACCATCGCAACACCGCATTGCCTTCGGGGTTTTCATGGGGCTTCAACAAGCGGCTGGCCAGCAGGGGCACCACCAACAGTGCCACCAGCATCGAGGCAATGACCGACCCGATAACGGCCATGGGGAGGCTGCGGATGAAGTCGCCCGCCATTTCGGGCATAAACATGAGCGGCATGAAAGCAATCGCCAACGTGGCGGTGCAGCCCACCACGGCCAAAGCAATCTGATGGGTGCCTTTGATGGCCGCATCGATGCGGGAGACCCCCTCTCGCATCCACCGTTCGATGTTTTCGACCACCACGATGCTGTCGTCTACCACCAACCCCAATGCCACCACGAACCCAACGATGCTGAGCTGGTTGAGCGAATAGCCAACCATATTCAACACAATAACGCCCATGGCCAGCGACAACGGCACGGCAATCATCACGACCAAAGACGCACGCGTACCCAACGGCAGCAACGTAATCAGTACAAGCGTAACGGCAATGAGGAAATCAATCCCCAAGCCACCAAGCCGCTTGTTGACATTTTCGCCTTGGTCGAAATGCAGCACCAAGTCGATATTCTCAGGCAACCGCTGTTCGAACCGATCGAGCACCTTGAGGTAGTCCTCCTGGGTACGGCTGATGTTTTCACCTGCCTTTTGTGCCGCGTTAACAAATACCGCACGGTAACCGTTGAGGCGCGTAATATGTGTCTCGGGTGCAAAATCGGCATATATATCGGCAATATCATCCAACAAGATGTTCTTTCCCTGTGCACTTGATACAATGGTATGCTTTATGTGGTCGATACTTTGGTAGTTGCCACTTGTCTTGATGCTGAACACTTTCCCACCAGCCAATACGCTACCTCCCGGGATATTGGCCCCCTCGCTCTGGATAGCCTCCATCACCTGATTGAGCGGTATGCCCAGTTGGGCCAATTTCGCAGGCTCCACATCCACACGGATCAACTGGTCGGTAAGTCCACTGACCGTCACATCTTTGAGCGCCTTCACCTTCTCCAGCTCTTCCTTCAGTTGGTCGGATACCTCCTTCAACTGGCCGCGGGAAGCATTTTCGGATATCAAGGCCACCTGCAATACGTTCACGCCGGTAGGATCTATTTTCTGGACATCAATGCTATACAACTGGTCCGGTAACTGGGGCCGCAGGGCACTCACCTCACGGATAAGCTCTTGGTATTTATTGTCGTAGTCGACACCGTGTTCGTACTCGACAAACAGTACGGCCAGCCCATTGAGAACTGTCGTACGTATGCGCTTGATGTTATCGAGGTCGTAGAGCCGGCTCTCGATGGGCCTCACCACCAGTTGCTCCATATCCTTTGGGTTCGTACCCGG